>JANMLE010001431.1:0-2700 GCA_031372385.1 Planctomycetota bacterium
TGCCGCATCTCTTCACCGATGTGCTGATCATCGGCGCGGGCATCACCGGCATCCGGGCCGCGCTGGCGATCGATCCGAAGTTGGAAGTCGTGCTCGCCACCAAGGACGTCATCAGCCAGTCGAACAGCGCGTATGCGCAGGGTGGCATCGCGGGCGTGTTCGATCCGCTGGACGACTTCGCGAACCACATCGCCGACACGCTCGCCGCGGGCAAGGGGCTGTGCGACCACGACATCGTGCAGACCGTGGTGCGCGAGGCCCCGGAGCGCATCCGGGAACTCGTTTCATTCGGTGCGGTGTTCGATCAGGCGGATGGCGAGATCGCGCTGACGCAGGAAGGGGGGCACAGTCATCGACGAGTGGTCCATGCCCTCGGTGACGCGACCGGCAAGGAGGTCATGCGCGCCCTGATCGACCGCATCCACCGCGAACCGCAGATCGCCACGTGGGAGAAGACCTTCACCATCGATCTGCTGACCAACGACGGCGAATGCCGTGGCGCCCTCGTCTGGAACGCCCAGCACGGCAAGACGTTCGTCTGGGCCAAGCAGACGATCCTCGCCACAGGCGGAGCCGGTCGATTGTTTCGCGAAACAACGAACCCCGAAATCGCCACGGCCGACGGACAGGCGATGGCGTTCCGCGCCGGAGCCGAGCTGCGCGACATGGAGTTCATGCAGTTCCATCCCACGGTCCTGTACATCGCCGGCAGTTCACGTCATCTGATTTCGGAAGCCGTCCGCGGCGAAGGAGGCTTGCTGCGCGACTGTCACGGACACCGGTTCATGCCCGACTACGATCCCGCCGCGGAACTCGCCCCGCGCGACATCGTCAGCCGGTCGATCACCCGCCAGATGGAGAAGACGCGCCATCACTGCGTGTATCTCGATCTGACCCACCTCGACAAGTCGATGGTCCACGAACGCTTCCCGCACATCGGACAGGTCTGCGCCGAATTCGGTCTCGATCTGACCCGCGACCAAATTCCGGTTCGTCCCGGAGCCCACTACATGATCGGCGGATTGACGGTCGACTCGGAAGCCCGCACCTCACTGCCGCGGCTGTGGGCGGCCGGCGAAGTCGCCTCCAGCGGCTTGCACGGCGCGAACCGTCTGGCCAGCAACAGCCTGCTCGAAGGACTGGTCTTCGGCCTGCGCGCCGGACGAAACGCTTCGGCCGCGGCCAGCGCGGAACAGGACCGCTTCACCGCCCTGCCCCTGCCGACGGTCGATTCGCCCAGCCAGCCGATGGATGCCAGTCTGAAGCTGGACGACCTGCTCAACTCGTTGAACAGCGAGATGTGGCGCAACGTCGGCATCGAACGCTCGGCCGAAGGCATGGAAGCGGCGTTGCAGCAGGTAGAGTTCTGGGACCGCTACGTCGGCCCGCGCGAGTTCACCACGACGCAGGGATGGGAACTTCAAAACATGCTGCTCGTCGCCCGGATGATGATCCGCGCGGCCCAGTCGCGCAAAGAAAGCCGCGGCACCCACTATCGCAGCGACTTCCCTGAAACCGACCCGGCCCAGGCCGACCACATCCCGGTCACCGCGTCGTGAAATCGTGCGACGAGATTCACTGGCTCGATTCACCGCGTGATGACAAACACCGTGGGACGGGCACTCTTGCCCGTCTTTCCCCGAGCAAGAACCTGTTCAGAAACAATATCGTAGATCGGGGTTCGTTCCGTTTGCACGGATTCCATTGACCGTGTTCGGTCGGCGGGTTGGTTTCTGGGAGATTGACGGCTGTTCTTTTCTTCAGCCAGGAGGGCGGCAGAAGGTAGCCCACGGCGCAAGCCGTGGGGTCATGGACAACAGGCCCTGATAGCCCGGAGGGCGACACTTTGTCGAGACGGGTGCTCTCAGTCGGAGTGTCGCCCTCCGGGCTGAAACAGGCACGCGCGCATCCACCCCACGGCTCGCGCCGTGGGCTACCTTCTGCCGCCCTCCGGGCTGACGAATAGACCATTCAGGAATCACGACCTTGTTCTGGGACAGGTTCTAAACCGACGGGCAAGAGTGCCCGTCCTACGTTTTTCAACGCGCGTTTGGACGAATGGATCCTTCTCAAACGGGTCTTGGAATTCCGCCATCGTTCGACGTACGATGCCGCTCGTCTCAATCTTCAAGGACTCCGCCATGCGGCCAATCACTTTCATTGCCGTTGCCATCTTGGGATCGTCGTCGATCCTGCAGGCGCAGATCACCATCCAACAACCGGTCGTTCGCACCACCGGCGTGGCCACGACCGTTTCCGTGCCGGACCGGGGCAGCATCCTGCTGGGGGGTGTCAGTTCGGCCGAATCGTCCCGCAGCAGCTTCGGTCCGCTGCGCATGGGAACGAGTCGCGGCTATGGCCTGTCGGGCGCTTCCATGTCCGCCAGCGTCCACATCATCGACTTGCAGGCGATGGACGAAGCGATTTTGAACTCGGTTCCCGATTCATCCGCGTCTCTGATGCTTCGCCCCCGATCGATGGCGGCGGATCGCGAAGTGGCTCCGCGCGCAGAACCGTTGCCGGCCGAGAAGGCCGCCAACTTCGAACGCCTGGCGCGGCAGGCCGAGTCCGCAGGCAAGACCGGTGTCGCCAAGCTGCACTGGCAGATGGCCGCCAAGCACGGTTCGACACTCGCCCGCGAAAAGCTCCTCGCGCCAACGGTGGATGCGGCCAGGGCGACCGCGAGAAAGTAAGTCGAGC
>JANMLE010001498.1:0-1826 GCA_031372385.1 Planctomycetota bacterium
GTAGGTCAGCAGCCACAGGATCCCAAACGCGGCGCACATGAATCCGACAATCTGCAGAAACAGCCGCAGCGCCCGCGCCAAAATGTACTCGGGCAATTCATAGCGACTGGCGCTGTAGACCAGACTGATGGCCATCGCCAACGGCACCATGTACCAAGTGACGTTGGCCTGGGCGAGCATCATCAGAGGGAACATGGAACGTGATCCTTGGGCGGTGGAGAGTCGCAGTCGGCGGTGGGCAATTGGCAGTCGGCAGTGGGCAGTGAGAAGGACGATTCCAAGTGTTTCCTATCCACTATCCACTACCCACCATCCACTACCTCACGCCGGCTTGGGCAGCTTGTGTTCGTCGCCAAATCCGTAGGCCGGACCGAGAACACAGTCCCAGATCGCCAGCACATTCAGCAGGCCGGCAATCCAAGTGAAGACGAGTGCCAACTCATAGAGCTTTCCCAACCGGCCGTTGATTTCCTGAAGCTGATCGGGATCGGGGGGTGATCCATACGCATTGATGAAGGGCCGGGGAATCGTTCCCGCAATCCAGCGCGGCGCGGGATGGGTCGCCGCGTTCTCGTCGGCCACGGCGCATTGCAGTTCGCGTTGAAAGCCCGCCTTAATGGGTTTGTCCAGTTCGAAGCGACCCGCCCCCAGCTTCAATGTCGTGGGCTGGCCGTCCAGAGTTCCCTCGAAGGTTCCGCGCACTTCCGGACCGAACTCACCGTCGATCGGTTCGAGCCGAATCGTTCCCACGAGTCGTCCGGTGTCAGCGTTCTCGGCCGGATTCAACGTCCCTTGAAACGGCGCGGTGAGCGGTGCCGTTAATCGTCGGGCAATTTGATTCTTGGAACCGCCGGCCCGCCGATTTTGAATCAGCGCCGGCAGAGCCGCGCCGCCGACTCCCAATTGGGCGGCGTAACTGAGTGCGACATGGCGCATCGCCCCGCTGGATTCGGGCCGGTTGTAGACAACCATCCCCTCACCCATCTTCTGGCCCCAGATGAACAGGCCGAGAATGCTGAAAAAATAAATCAGCCCCTTCGTCGTCCGTCCCTGATAGAAGTGCCCGGCACCGGGAATCAGGTACGCCAGGATCCCCGCGATCCAGGGATTCTTGTCTTCCCACGGCTTGGGATGGGGGGATGGGGTGGCGGGTGGGGCGGACGACATGCGGCAGGCTTTCGCAGGAGTCCCGCGGAAAACGGTGACATCGCACCGACCGAGGCTCCCTGTTGCGGTTGAGAATGACGCCCGAAATCGAGCGGTCGCGACGAATCACAAACAATCCCGAGTCCCACAAGGGGGGCGGATTCTAGCACAGACCGGCCGGTTGCGACCAGCCCCGGATTCCGATGCGCGGCACCTTCGGCTATGTTGACCGAACACCGCGAGACGTTTAGCCGCTACGCCAACGGCGTGCACGCGATCGACGGTTAGCCCACATCCGCTCCCACGCCGTCGGCGTTGGGGCTAAACGTGGAATCGTCGCACTACATCACAGCCCGCGATACTTTTTGACGGAGATTCGATTGATGCCACCGCTCTCACCAAGGGGTCAGCAGCTTCTCGCGCGGCGCGACTTCCTGTTCGACGCCGCGACGGGGATCAGCGGTCTCGCGCTGGCTTCTCTGTTGGCGCGCGACGGCAGGCTGGCGGCGGCCGACGATGTGAAGTCACCCGTCCGGCCAGCCGTCCGACCGGAAGCGCCCCTGGCCGCCAGGTCGGCGCAGTTCACTCCGAAGGCCGCGCGAGTCCTGATGATCTTCTGCTCCGGTGCCGTCAGCCACGTCGACACGTTCGACTACAAGCCCGAGTTGGTGAAGCGCGAC
>JANMLE010001515.1:0-1434 GCA_031372385.1 Planctomycetota bacterium
TTTTCTTCGAAGGGCGGGGCACGCGGTGGCTTTCTGATGGACCAACAGAACCGGGGGACACGGGGGCCGTCCGGCTTCTACGGTGACGGATCGGGCTGGAAGGAATAGTGCAAAGTGAGAAGTGATCAGTGCAAAGTGCAAAATGTCAGGCCACGCCGCAGCGCCAGCCTGACTCGGCAACATTCGAGCCACACGCTTCCGTGAGTGGGAGCGTCTGCACCCTTCTTTCACTTTGCACTTTGCACTGATCACTTCTCACTTTTCACTCCACGACGCAAGCCGTCGCAGGACAGCGACAAGAAACATTCAAACCCCTGAGCACCTACACGGCGCGGCAAAGGTAGCACTTGAGGTACTCGGTTTCGAGGCAGGTGACGGAAGTCGGATGATCGGCCGCCGCCCCGCGGGTTTCCAGGATCTGCAGGCGGCGATTCTCGTGCAGCGCCGCTTGGGCGAGCATGTCGACAAACAATTCGCCCGACACGTGCCCCGAACAACTGCACGTGACCAGCAGTCCTCCCGGCTTCAACAGACTGAGCGCCGAGCGATTCAGGCTGTAATAGCCCCGCAGCGCGGCGTCGACCCCCTGCCGGTTGCGCGCGAGCTTGGGGGGATCGAGGATCACGGTATCGAACTTCTCGCCGGTCGCAGCCAGTTCTTCCAGAGCCTTGAAGCAGTCCCGCTTGACGGTCTTCAAGCGGTCCGCCACGCCGTTCAACTCTGCGTTGGAACGGGCCAGCGCCAGCGCCGATTCCGACATGTCGACCGCCACAACTTCCGATGCCCCGCCGTTGACCAGGCAATTCAGCGAGAACCCGCCGGTGTAGCAACAGACATCCAGCACGCGCTGTCCGCGGACAAATTCCGCCACGCGGCGACGATTGTCGCGCTGGTCGAGAAAGAACCCCGTCTTCTGTCCCTCGGCGACATCGAGCGCGAACTTCACGCCGTTCTCGGTGATGAGCAGCGGACGCGGCGGCGGCTCGCCGCACAACAGACCATCCGCCAGTTCCAATCCCTCGGCTTCCCGAATCCCCTTCTCGGTCCGCAGCCAGATACCGCGCGGCTGCAGCTTCTCCTGCAACAACCGCACGAGCATTTCCTTCCGGGCCGCCAGCGCGAAACTGGTGAGCTGGATCAGCAGCCAGTCGCCATACCGGTCCACAATCAGACCCGACAGTCCGTCCGCCTCGCTAAAGACCAGCCGGCACGCTAACTCGGGATGAAAGTCCGGAAACAAGGTGCGTCGCAACGAGATCGCCTCATCCAACCGCCGCGACCAAAAGGATTCGTCAAGCGTTTCGGCCTCATCCCACGAATAAAGCCGAACAGCGATGTTGCTGTTCGGATTGTAAATCCCACGCGCCACGAACCGGCCGACATCGGCCTCAACAATCACCTCGTCGCCAGCGGAGACGCGGTCCGACGTGGAAT
>JANMLE010001518.1:0-1940 GCA_031372385.1 Planctomycetota bacterium
GCTCGACTCCGGCAACCCGCCGGACGTGGCGTACGCCGACGTGTACGACTTCCAGGTCACGGGCAAGTGGGCCTTCGACGGCAAGCTCGAGCTCAAACCGGCGCGTTCCGAAGACTTCACGCACCCTGCTTGCTGCCCCCTCAACTTGGAAACTGGCGAACATGGCGTATCGGACCCTGGAGTCTGTGCTGCATCCCGACAGTCGTTTGACGTTGCCCGCGTCGGAATTGCCGCTGCGTCCGGTCCGCGTGATGGTGACCATTCTGGAAGACGACGACACCGACGCGCTGGCCGACCTCGGTGATTACCACGAGACACTCACCGACTACGAAGAGCTCTTGGAGCAGGGTGCGATTCAATGGTGATTGCTCGCGGTGAAATCTGGTGGGCAGACTTGTCGCCGACTCAAGGCACCGAACAGTCGGGCGTGCGTCCTGTCGTGATCGTTCAAACCGACAAGGCCAATGTGGCGAGTCCCCACACGATCAACGTTCCGCTCACCACGAAGAACTGAAGGTCGAACGCCTGAAGGACGAGTTCCGCGGGTTGCGCAGCTCATTTGGGCGGTGGCAACAAGCGGTGACGGTGGCCCTGGTCGCGCTGCTGTGCCTCGGCGGCGGCATCTGCTACGCGGCCTGGCTGGTGGCGGGGTTGATCATGGACCGTCGGAGAGAGCAAAACTGGACGAATGGGAATTGTCCCACCAGCACTAATCCGGTTGGCTGCGACGGAAACAAATGCTGGCCAAGTTCGAGCCCCTGGCACCCGACCTGGTCGTTTCCCCGTAGCACGGACGCCTCGTCCGTGCGTCTGAAATCGCCCATGACATTCGCGCACGGACGAGGCGTCCGTGCTACGAAACGCTGTCCAAGCTGCCTTTGTCGGACACGTCTTGAGTGCCTTCAGTCCCACACCGCCGGGCTGCCCCTCGTCACCCGGAAGTCGCGACGGCGGCGGAGAACGTCATCACCCGATCGACGAACCGACCGCAGTGCGACCGGTCTTCCGCCTCGTGTACTGGGCGTCGCCTCGCCCGACCCTCTCCGTTTCGGAAGGCCGGAGTCAACCGCAGCCGCCGTGCAAATCGCCTTGCGCGCGATGCACAGCAAACTGGAACCCGGACTCAGGTGAGGCAGGAACCCGCATCGTCGTTCATTCAGAAAGGCGATTCCCATGGACTAGCAGCCCGCCCCACAGACCCAGGAACCGGAGACCGACAAGCGAAAACCGGCAGCCGTGTTCCGCATCGGCTTCGTCAGCGCCCCGGTGTTCGTCCACGACGTGGAAACCGATAACGGCAAACGGTTGCTGCGCTCCGTCAATCTCCAGAAGCGCTGCAAGGATGGTGACGACATCAAGTACACGAGCTCGCTCGGCCTGGCCAAGTTGCCGCAGGTGCCCCGCGTCCTGCAACTGGCCCAGCAGCACGTCGCATCCCGCGAAGTCAAACTGGATTTGAATGACTGATTTGTGCAGGGGAGGACAGCCGTTCGGCGCTCCTCCCGTTGTTTCCGTGAGGATTCAACTATCCGAGATTTGCCACGGGCTGTGCCATGATCCAAGCATCGTTGATCTGCGCCGACCGAATTCTCTGGCAAGTTTTCCGACCGCGAAGATGTCGTCGTCGCGACGGAGAGGCGATCCGAAGAATTGTGCCGTGGTTCATGGGGTTGTTGCGGCGCGGTTTTACGTGGCCATCATCGCTCCGCGTGATGAGCCGGACGCTCCACACGGCTCAATTCTCCTGAGATTCCCATCGTTCTTGAGCGATCGGCTCGTCACGCGGAGCGATGACAGCTACGTACCCCCTGCTTCGCCCAACAATACTTCACGTTCATTCCTTTCGGATGGCCTCTGACTACGCCCGGGAGGATTCGAACCTCCGACCGACGGATTAGAAATCCGTTGCTCTATCCAACTGAGCTACGGGCGCAAAGCCT
>JANMLE010001596.1:0-1957 GCA_031372385.1 Planctomycetota bacterium
CAAGACCGCCGCGTTCACCTCCGACCTCAGCACGAACTGGGGCGTGAACTGGCAGAAATGGGAACGCTTCCGCCCGTTCGTCAAACAGTTGATGACCGACATCAGCCGCGTGAAAAAAGACGGACACATGCGGATGTCGACGCACACGTCGGGCGGTGAGGCGGTCATCGTCGTCGAAGATTTCCATCAGGACGAGGCGTTCCTGGAGATTCAGACACGGTTGTCGGGACCGAACCAGAAGTCGGAGAGCGTCACGCTCAAGCAGGTCGGACCGCGGCGCTACCAGGGGACCGTGCCGTTGTGGGGCGACGGAAGGTATCACGCCATCGCGCAGGGGACGAGCGGCGAACGGAAGGACATGGCGTTCGGCGGCTTCATCGTGTCGTACTCGCCCGAATACCTGCGGTTCCGCTCGAACCGGCAGGCGCTGGAGGAGATCGCCCATCGAACCGGCGGGCGCGTGCTGACCGGCGATCCGGCGAAGGATCTCGTTTACACCCACAACCGCGCCCCGAAGCGCGCCTCGAAACCGGTCTTCGACTGGTTCCTGATCGCCCTCGCGATCCTGGTCCCGCTCGACGTGGCGATCCGCCGTATCCAGATCGACGTGGTCGGCCTCTGGAAGGCACTCACATTGAGACGCCGCGCCCCGTCGACGGCCACGATGGGAACGCTGCTGCAAACCAAGCAAGCGGTCAGCGCGGCCCTCAAATCGAAACGCGAAGAACGCCCGCTCCCCGCCCACACGGGAACCGCACCGCCGCGATCGACATCATCCAAGCCAACAACGGCCCCAAAACCCGCGGCACCGGCCGAGCCACCCGCCCCGCAAGGCAACGCCGGTTCCCCCACCTCCACCACCGAACGACTGCTGGCGCTGAAGCGCAAGCGCGACGAAGAAAAGTAAGACCGACGAGTTTCTCACTACCACCAAGGAGCATCGAAATGGGTGTCTGCGTTGGATTGATGTTCGATGAGGAGCTTCCCGAAGCCCAAGCCGAAATTGATGACGAAGCGAAGTGCATTCCACACTACATACATGAGATTGATGAAATCTGTGTGCGACTCGGCTTTCGGCCCCTGTCTGACTATGTCGATTCCAGCGCCTATGCGATTTCGGAAGAGGAATTGGAGGCGATTCCCAAGCAGTACCGGGAAATGGCGGCGGCCGAAGCGGGGGTCTTCAGGGAAGAGGAGATTTGGACTCCATCGAGCGAAGTGTTAGCTACTTGTAACGGCATCCTGAACACACTCCGAGCTAACTACGATTTCCCAAACATTGATCCTGAGAGTCGCGACTATTTGATTGAGTGTCTCGACCAATTTCGTAAGGCATTGGAGATTGGAGCCAAGGCAGGTCGTTCGTGCCAACTGTTCTACTATTGAGGTCAAAACAATCGTCCTGCGAACGCACATGCGGTACTGACCAGCCCTTAAGTTGACCTTCGTCATCGCCCGAATCACTGATGCAGCAGTTGTAGATGGACCGTTATTCCCCCGTTGCGTGTGTTTCGTGGTTCTTCTGACCAGAAAGCCCCCCGATGAGTGTTGCCACAACAAATCCACCGACTACCGCCGTTGAACCCGAGATGTTGGAAGCCGAAGCCCGACACTTCAAAGAGGAGTTTGCCGCCGTGCGCCAGGCCGTCGGGCGCGTGATGGTCGGCCAGGACCGCACCATCGAAGCGACCCTGACCGCGATCTTCTGCGGTGGCAACGTGCTGCTGGAGGGTGTGCCGGGACTCGGCAAGACCGAACTCGTCAAGGCGCTCTCGCGCGTGCTCGAACTCGACTTCCGCCGCATTCAGTTCACCCCCGACCTGATGCCGGCCGACATCATCGGGACGAGCGTCATGTCCAGCGACGATCACGGGAAGTACCGGTTCGAATTCCGCAAGGGGCCGATCTTCACCCAGCTTCTGCTGGCGGACGAAATCAACCGCGCGTCGCCCAAGAC
>JANMLE010001072.1:0-8561 GCA_031372385.1 Planctomycetota bacterium
TTTTTTTCTTTTTTCCCCGGCGTTGGGGGCCTTAAAAACACCCCCCCCCACCCCTTCTCGGATAGCCTCTGAGACCAGTTCGGTGGGGTTTGGGGACATCGCTGGATGGAAGACTACTGCAGCACATGCACCTGCACGCGCGAGCCGACGGGCAGTTTGGGCCACAGCTTTCCGGCGGGTTCGACCTTCACTTCGACCTGCGAATCGTCGGAGGGTCTGCCATGATCGGCCGGGATCGCGTGCGGGGGAATGGCCGCGACCAAACCGATCCGGTTTTGAGAATCGGGAAAGACCAGCGCCACCTTGATTCCCGGACGCAGCTTCGTCGCCGCCGATGAGGGGATGTACGCGACGAGATGCCGACGTTCGTCGTCCAGCAGCTCAACGACCGGATCGCCGGCGTTGACGAGGTCGCCGGGGCGGTGATGGATCGTCCCCACGATCCCGTGTGCGGGGCTGATGACGGTCAGTGATTCCCGCTGCTTTTCGAACGCGGCCAGTTCCTCGCGGGCTCGGGCAATCCGCGTCTCGACGAGTTCCACTCCCACTGACAATCGCACCTTGCCGGGCAGATCCTGGTCCAACTTTCTCAGGCGCTGCAGTCGTTCCTCGCACAGCGCCAGTTGCGATGAGAGCGCCTCGGCCGCCACCGCGGCGGCGTCTTCGCGCAGCATGGCCTGCAGGCGGCGTTCGTCCGCAAACGGCGAGTCCAGGATCACCGAGCGCACGGGGAGGACGATCTCGGCCAGCTCGGAGCCTGTTCCATCGGCCTGCAGACTCTTGAGTCGGTCCTGCCACGCCAGTTGCTCGACCTGTTTGGCGGTGCGCTCCTGAGTGACGGTCGACACCTTCATCTGCGTCTGAAAGATCTCGCCGTTCAGTTCGCGCCGACGCCATTCCAATTCCACGTCGGCCAGTGCCTGGACGCGCCTCAAATCGGCTTCGAGTTCCACGAGTTGCCGCTGCTGGTCCACGACCTGCGACGACAGGCGGTCATCGGAGAGTTGCAGCAGTTTGTCCCCCGGCACGATGCGCTGGCCGGCCACGACCAGGATCTCCTGGATGCGGGTGGTGCGTTCGGCGGTGATGCAAGTGGTCCGCGACTGCAGCGATCCGCCATACGAGACCGAGCCGCGACCCTCCACCCATTTGGCCACGCCGATCCCGGCGGCCAGTGACGCCGCACACAACATCAGCAGCCGTCGCGAAGAAACCCGCGGTGGCGGGCCATTCGCACTGGCATCGGGAGCATCGTGGGAACTCATGGGGTTTCCGTCGGTTGAGAATCCGTTCTGCAAATCCCACGGCCTCGTCGCGTGCGATCCCTTATCGAATCGGCAGTCGGACACGATCATGTTCGGTCCGACTGGGCTCGCTACGACAGGAACCCGCGAACCAACCCGTTCAGGCGGAATGTTCGGAACAGCTTCACATGACGGACTTCCACGGCCTACGCGGGACGTCGTCGGTGGATTCTGCCGGATCGTCCGTTCATCGCTTAACGCAGTTCTTCGTTTAACCCGGAGCCAACGGCGACGGCTGCGGGGCCAACGCTCTGATGTCTGGGATGTCCAGTTTGGAGCGTCACCAACGACTGCCGTCGCCGTTGGCTCTGGGTTAAACAACGGCTCTTGGTTCCGGGACAAACAACTCGTGGTGCGAAGCGGGCTCCGCCGCTTGCCAACGGCGGCTTGCGGCAGTATTTGATTTGGTGACCGTGGCAATGGATCCCATCGCGCAGCCCATTCGGAGAGTCGTTCGGAACATGGACGAGTTTGACCCCTACCACAAATGGCTCGGGATACCCCGCAGCGAACAGCCGCCGAATCATTACCGGTTGCTGGGTGTCACGCTGTTCGAGTCCGATCCCGACGTGATTGAAGCGGCGGCCGATCGTCAGATGACCTACGTCTCGCAGTGCGCCACGGGGGCTCACTTGAAGCTGTCGCAACAGTTGCTGAACGAACTATCCAGCGCCCGCGTCTGTTTGCTGGTCCCCGCGAAGCGACATGCCTATGACGCGCAGTTGAAGGCGAAGTTCGATCAGGCGCGCCGAGTCGAAGAGTCGCTCGTGCCGGCGCCATTGGGTGAGCTCGACGACAGATTCCCATCGAACGGAGATATCGTCCGCCCCATCCCGTCATTTTCCAACGAGCGGCCAAAGCGTCGTCGCAATGGAACGGCGAAATCGCCACCGAAATCAATGCGCGTCGTTTCGGGCGCGGCGTGCGGCGGCGTGCTGGTGATCGTTCTCGGTGTCTGGTCCCTGATCGGCGGCCGGCCGGTGAAGTCCGACGGAAAACTCGATCCGCAGCCAAACGGTTCGAACACTGCCGCCGTGAAACCAATTCCCGCAGAAACCAGCCAAGCCGTCGCATCCAACAAGCCGACGAAACCCGCCCCGCAACCGATTCCCCCGGCCACAACGATCCCGCGCGACATCACCGGCGACGACGCGCCGCTGGTAATCTTGGACGCCCAGTACGGAGCGCGGGACAAGTGGACCGACTTGACCGACCGGCTTCGGCTCGCATCGCAATCGGGCGTTCTCGGTGTGGTCGTCGATAGTGCGCTCGTCGGCGCGGACCCGCTTCCCGGAGTTTCCAAACAGTTGGTGCTGCGATACCGGCTGAAGGGGCGGCAGCACGAGCATGTCGTTCCCGATTTTCATTCGGTGGTCGTGATCGACACCCGCCCGAGTCCGCCCCAAGACCCAAGCTCGGGAGAGGGACTGTCGATTCACGAGGCCCGGTACGGTGGCAACATCCTCGGCGAGGGAGAGTGGATTGATCTCACGAATCGGTTGAGGGAGAAGGTGCAGGACGGTCGGCTTCGCGCCAGTGTGAGCGACATTGTGTCGGGGCTGCCGAGTCGCCGAATCCTGATTGTCCGTTGGAGCATTCACGGGCAGACTTGGACGAGTCCGTTTGAAGCGGGTGACACGATCGTGCTGGGTTCGGATGTGCCGGCGGTTGCCAAGCTCGATGCGCACCGAAAACAGGCCCCGCCCAACGACGAGTCGCTGGCGATTCTGGAAGCGCGCTTCGGAACCGGGGACAAGTGGCTCGATCTCACCGACCGGATCAGCGCTGCCGCCAAGCCGGGATTCGTCGCCTGCATGGCCAACACCACCACATCGATTGACGACCCGGCGCCAAACTCGGGCAAGACGTTCCGAGTGCGCTATCAACTCGGTGGCTTCCTGCACGATCAGATCTACCACGAGGGCTCGTTTGTCTATCTCGACGGCCGATCAAATCAGCCGCCGATCCCCCAGTCGGGCCTGACGATCCTGCATGCCATCTGCGGCCACGGCGTGTGCGGCGAAGTGCGAAACGGGCCACCGAGAATGATCGAAGTGTCCGAGCATCTTCAATCGCAGGTTCGCGACAATCGATTGGTGCTGTCGGTCAGTTCCGCATTTCCCAACGTTTCCGGTCCAAAGTGGTTGCTGGTGCGGTATGCGCTCGACGGAGAGATTCGCCTCGCCGTGTTCGACGAACGGAGCGAGGTTCAATTGGGAGGGGGCTCGGGATCGGCTCTGAAATGACGGTCGCGATTGTCGTCTTTCGCTCCGCGAAAGAACGTCAGTTCGCGGAGCGAATGACGACAGGTGTTGATGCACCGGCCCTAACGGCGTGTCAAAACCTAATTGAGTTGCCCCGCGGGACGGCGGTGTTCCTTGATCTCGGCTTCCCGCCGCGCCGCCTCGGCTTGCAGGCGGGCGATGATCTCGGGGTGATCGGCGGCGACGTCGCTCGCTTCGGCGGGATCGGTTTTCAGGTTGAACAGCATCGGCCGCGTTGACGCGGCTTCGGCGTTCCCGTTCTTCTTGTTGTTGGCTTTCTTGCCGGCATTGGGATTCGCGCCGTTTCCATTTGCGGCGGGAGCGGTCAGCAACAGCTTCCATTCGTGCTGGCGGATTCCGGCCAGGCTTTGGTTGGCGGCAAAGTACAAATGCGTGTCGCGCACCGGACCGGCTTGCGGGTCGAACATCAGCGGTGTGATGTCGCGTCCGTCGAGCACCCGGTCGGCTGGCGGTTCCGCGCCGACAAGCTTCACGAACGTCGGCAACAGGTCGATGTTCCCGGCGATTTGCGGACAGGTCGTACCCGCCGGAATCCGGCCGGGCCAGCGCATCAGACACGGTTCGCGCACGCCTCCCTCAAAGTTGGTCCCCTTCTTGCCGCGCCAGGGAGCCGACGAACCGGCCGCGGCTCCGTTGTCCGACGTGAAGATCACCAGCGTCTTCCCATCGAGTTGCAGTTCTTTCAGTGTCTGCATGATCTCGCCGACCGACCAGTCGATCTCTTCGATCGCATCGCCCAGCAACCCGCTGCCGCTTTTGCCGCGAAACCGTTCGGACACGGCCAGCGGTGCGTGGACCATTGTGTGCGGCAGGTAGACGAAGAACGGTCCGTCGCGATGTTCGCGGATGAACTTGACCGCCTCGGCCGTGTAGCGCTGGGTCAGCGTCGATTGGTCGGCCGGGTATTCGACGACTTCCTCACCGCGCATCAGGGGCACGGTGTTGCGCAGGGCTTCGGCCCGCGCCTTCTCTTCCGTCATCCCGTCGCGGAACACGCAGTCTTTGGCGAACCGGGCATGCACCGGGTCGATCGACATGTCGTTGCTGTACGGGATGCCAAAGTACGAGTCGAACCCCTGCTTCGTCGGCAGAAACGGTTCGCGATGACCCAGATGCCACTTGCCGATGCAGATCGTGGCGTAGCCCTTTTGTTTCACGACCTCCGCCAGAGTGATCTCATTCGGATGCAGCCCGATTTCGCTCTTGGGAAACAGCACACCGGGAATGGAAACGCGCGCGTTGTAACAACCGGTCATCAGGCAGGCCCGCGACATCGAACAGACCGGCGTCGCGTAGAAACTGGTGAACTTCATCCCGGACGCGGCGAAGGCATCGAGATGCGGTGTCTTCACCTTCATGGCGCCAAAGGGACCGATGTCGCCATAGCCCATGTCATCAATGAAGATGAGCACGATGTTCGGCGGAGCGACGGCGTCGGCCGCGATCATTCGGCCCGACAGCGAAAACAGAAACAAGCACGCGAGCAACGTCACAATCCGCATGGCATTCTTCCTCTAACATCAGGGACGCAGTCCATCGATTGAGACGGATCATAGCCGACGACCCCCGTCCACCCGTAGGACGGCCACTCCAAAAACCGGCCACGACCACAACAGCCGCGCAGCCACGGCGCACCCCGCGCTCTTCGCTCCCTGCAATCGACAACGCCATTGAAGACCGGTACAAACATGACGGCGATGCGAATGCGAAACACTTGAGATCCTCCCCCCATGTTTCCCTGTCAGCGATACATCAACCCGACCCTGTCCCGCCGTCAGATGCTGGCTCAGTCCGCCAACGGTTTCGGGGCGGTCGCGCTCTCCACCATGCTCGCGGATTCGGCCGCACGGGCGGCTCCCGGCGGTCAACCCGCCAATACTCTCGCCGCCAAGCCGACCCACTTTCCGGCGAAGGCCAAGCACATCATTTTCCTGTACATGGATGGCGGGCCGTCGCAGGTGGACACCTTCGATCCGAAGCCGATGCTCGACAAGCACCACGGCCAGAGCCCGCACGAACTGCTCGGCAAGGTCGAGCCGACTCAGTTCGCCAACATCGGCAAGCTGCTCAAGTCGCCCTGGGCCTTCAAGCAATACGGCGAATGCGGGCTGCCGGTCAGCGACCTGTTCCCGCATGTCGGAACGTGCGCCGATGAACTGGCGGTTGTGCGCTCGATGGTCTCGCAATTTTCCGAACACACGTTTGCGAACTACTTCCTCCATTCGGGAAGCGGCCTGCAGGGACGTCCCAGTCACGGGGCCTGGGTCAGCTACGGACTCGGTTCCGAGTGCGATGATTTGCCGGCGTTCGTGATTCTGAATGGCGGATTGATCCCGCCCGGAGGACTGGACTGCTTCGGCAGCGGCTTTCTGCCGGCGGCCTATCAGGGATCGGTGTTCACCTCGGGTGAGGCGCCCGTCGCCAACATCCGGCCGAGCGAGAAGACTCAGGAATTGCAGGACGCGAAGCTCGCGCTGATGCGGCGACTCGACCAGTCACGGCTGCAACAACTGGGACATGTCGACGCGCTCGAATCCGCCATCGCCAATTACGAGTTGGCCGCGCGCATGCAGACCGCGGTCCCGCATCTGACCGACCTCCGCGACGAATCGAAAGAGACGCAGGAGATGTACGGTCTGAACGACACGTTCGCCAACACGAAGAGTTTCGGCCGCGTCTGTCTGATCGCACGGCGGCTGGTGGAGCGGGGCGTGCGATTCATCGAACTGACGTGTCCCGGCGGCAACGGCGACCGCTGGGATCAACACGGCGGACTCGTCGACGGTCACACCAAGAACGCCCGCTCGGTCGACAAGCCGATCGCCGCGCTGATCAAGGATCTCAAGCAACGCGGCTTGCTCAACGAGACCCTGGTGGTCTGGTGCGGTGAGTTCGGCCGCACTCCGTTCGCACAGGGTTCGGACGGTCGCGACCACAACCCGTTCGGGTTCACGATCTGGATGGCCGGCGGTGGAGTCAAGGGGGGCGTGACCTACGGCGCGACCGACGATTTCGGTTACCGCGCCGTGGAGAACAAGGTCGAGATCCACGACCTGCACGCCACCATGCTGCACCTGCTCGGCATGGACCACACGAAGTTGACCTACCGCTTCAGCGGCCGGGACATGCGGCTGACCGATGTGCATGGCCACGTGTTGAAGGACATTCTGGTTTGAGGAGCGTCGGGCAACGGGCCGGCAATGATCGACCCGTAGGACGGATTTCCAATCCGTCCGTCAACCAATCCATCCGTCAACACAGGACGGATTGGAAATCCGTCCTACGTCAGTGGCAGTCGATTTCCTGCGGACTGCGGACTGCCTGAACGGGTCTGAGCTATCGACTCCGTGACTCGCGTGCTACAAGTCCGGCCCTCGTTGGTCTGCGAATTCGGCGGGTTCGTTCCGTCGTCTCGAACAAGCGTTGTGAATGGATGTCACGAAGGTGTTGCGCCATGGAACTCGGCGATCGTGTGGTGTTGGTGACCGGCGGCGCGAACGGTATCGGTCGGGCCACCTGCCGGCGGATCGCCCAGGAACATCCCCGTGGGATCGTGATCGCCGACTGTGATCTACCGGCCGCGGAGGCTGTGGCCGCCGAAATCGGTGCCATCGCCGTGGAGTGCGATGTCTCCTGCGAGGCCGACGTGCAGGCCGCCGTCGAACGGACCCGGCGGGAATTCGGACGGATCGACGTGGTGGTCTCCAATGCCGGCATCACCACCAAAGGCGGGTTCGAGACCCCCGATGCCGACTGGGACCGGCTGTGGCGCGTCAACGTCATGGCCCATGTCTTCCTGGCCCGTGCCGTGGTGCCGCTCATGATCGAACAGGGCGGGGGAGCCTTCGTGGTGACCGCGTCGGCCGCCGGATTGCTGACGGAAATCGGCTCGGCCGCGTATTCAGTCACCAAGCACGGGGCGGTCGCTTTCGCCGAATGGTTGTCCGTACATTACCGCAATCAGGGACTGAAAGTGGCGTGTCTGTGCCCGGCGGGTGTTGCCACCGACTTCCTCGATCTGGAAGACCCGATTCATCAGTTCCTGAACGTCAGTTCCGTCACGGCGGAACATGTGGCCGAGTGTGTGATCGACGCCCTGCGCCGCGAAACGTTTTTGGTCCTGCCGCATGCCGTGGTGGGCGAGTTCTTCCAGTTCAAGTCTCAGAACTACGACCGCTGGCTGCACAATTTCGCGCATGTGAACACGCGGCTGCAAAAGCGGACGGCATGGGCGGTCGCCAAGACCAAGGCCGCCGCCGAATAGCGATCGTTTAACCCGGAGCCAACGGCGACGGATTGGGGCGCCAACGCCCTCCAACGCTCGGTGACGGAAGGCACGGGTCGCTAGTCCACCCCCCGTCGCCGATGGCTCCGGGTTAAACGAAACCGGGATCACTGGCGTGTCGCGTACCTCAGCTTGGCTGCCGACGATCGCGGGTTGGCGTGTTGTTCCTCGGCCGACGGACGCACCACTTCATCGGCGATGGAAGCATAAATTCCCTCGGCCAGGCCCGTCTTGAATGCCCGCTTCACCCGGCGGTCTTCGCCGGAATGAAACGTCAGGATGGCCACCCGTCCGCCGGAACGCAGGCATTGCGGGATCTGTCGCAGCAGCGCGTCTAGCGCGCCGAACTCGTCATTGACGGCGATCCGCAGCGCCTGGAACACGCGGCGGATCGTGACGTTGGTGTCGTCGATTGAGCAGTCGGTTGCTGCCAGGGCCGCGCGAATCACATCGGCCAAGGCTTGTGTCGTTCGGATGGGCTCGCGCGTTTGGGCTTGCAGGATCGCCCTGGCCAGCCGATTCGCGCGCGGTTCGTCGGAGTTCTCCACCAGCAGACTCGCCAGCTTTGACTCATCCAGTTTGGTGAGCAGGGATGCCGCCGACTGGCCGTGCTGGGGATTCATCCGCATGTCCAACGGCGCGTCGGTCTTGAAGGTGAATCCCCGTTGGGGATCATCCAACTGCATC
>JANMLE010001639.1:0-1674 GCA_031372385.1 Planctomycetota bacterium
TGCTTTTCGAGCTTCATGTTGGGGATGCCGTACATCAGCAGGCCGCCAACTCGGTCGGCCCGTTCGAAGACGGTGACTTCGTGTCCGACGCTGTTCAACTGGGCCGCCGCCGCCAGCCCGGCGGGGCCGCTTCCGACGACCGCGACGCGCTTGCCGGTCCGAGTTTTCGGCGGGTTCGGCTGCACCCAGCCCTTCTCGAACCCGTGATCGATGATCGAGCACTCGATGTTCTTGATCGTGACTGCCGGGCTCGTGATCCCCAGCACGCATGAACCCTCGCACGGCGCGGGACAGACGCGCCCGGTGAACTCGGGAAAGTTGTTGGTCTTGTGCAGACGGTCGAGCGCCTCGCGCCAGTTGCCGCGGTAGACCAAATCGTTCCACTCCGGAATCAGGTTGTTGACCGGACACCCGGCGGCCATGCCGGCCATCAGCGACCCGGTGTGACAGAACGGAACCCCGCAGTCCATGCACCGCGCGCCCTGAGTCTTCAGTTCACCCTCGGGCATGTGCTCGTGAAACTCGTTCCAGTCCAAGATGCGCAACTTCGCATCCCGATCATTCGGAACCTGACGCTGAAACTCTTTGAAACCTGTCGGCTTGCCCATGTCGTTACCAAGAAGATTTGAACCACGAAACACACGAAAAAGAGGCGGAGGAATCAGAGGGCGATTCGCTCGTATTCGACCTTGGGGTGATGGTTGAAGTTGACCAGTAGTCCCAGCCGATAGCCCGTCCCCTTCAGATAGTTTTGAACTTGTGCTCGATGGATGTTTGCCACGTCTGCCACCGCCTTGATCTCCAAAATGATCTTGTCGAAACAGATGAAGTCTGGCTTGTACTTCGACGTCAACCTGCATCCCTTGTAGGCCAACGGGAGTTCCACCTGCGGCCGAAACGGAATCCCACGCAGTTCAAGCTCGAATTCCAAGCACTCTTGGTACACATCCTCCAAGAACCCACACCCAATTTCTTTGTAAACCTCGAAACACGCACCCATGATCTCGTATGACTCGATGGGATAGATGACTTCGCCCATCTTCTTCCTTTCGTGCCTTTCGTGTGTTTCGTGGTTCAAACTCCTACGCCTTCGCCAGCTCTTTTTTCTGTTCAGCCAGGGCGCGTTTGTAGTCGATCGGCATGACTTTCACGAAGCGGGGGAGTTCGTCGTCCCAGTTTTGCAGGAGGCCCGCCGCCACGGTCGAGCCGGTGTGTTTGTGGTGCTTGGTGATCAGCGACTTCAGGGTGGAGACGTCTTCGAGATCGACGACTTTTTCCAGTTCGACCATTTCCAGGTTGCAGTTGCCCAGCAACTGGTCGTGCGGGTCGTGGACGAAGGCCGCACCGCCCGACATGCCGGCGGCGAAGTTGCGGCCGGTGGGACCGAGGATCACTGCGCAGCCGCCAGTCATGTATTCCAAGCCGTGGTCTCCGACACCCTCGACGACGCACGCGGCACCCGAGTTCCTCACACAGAACCGTTCGGCGGCGCGACCGCGGAAGAAGGCTTCCCCTTCCGTCGCACCGTACAGGGCGACGTTGCCGATCAGGACGTTGTCCTCGGCGACGAACGTCGATGTCGCCGGGGGATAGACGATGACCCGTCCACCGGACAGGCCCTTGCCGACGTAGTCGTTGGCGTCCCCTTCGACTTCGATCGTCACGCCGTGGGCC
>JANMLE010001650.1:0-6055 GCA_031372385.1 Planctomycetota bacterium
CGTCAACACCCCTTCTCCTCGACGGTCCCGTCGGCGGAGCGACGGGACTACAGTACTGCGCGACGCCGTGTCGACTTCGACACGAACTTTCCGTTGCCCTTCGTCCGCACGCTCGCATCGGCATCAGCCGATTCCTAAGATGGCCGCCACTGTTCAAACATCCCCTCGTTGGAGAGCCGACACCATGACCGACAGCCTGCCAATCAGCCGACGCACCGCTCTGCACGTCGCCGCCGCAACGGTGGCCGCCGCCACTCTGATGCCGCCGCGCCGTGCCGAGGCCGCGTCTCCGCGCGTGGTGCTGCCCAACGACCGGCGGTTGGGCGAGTTGAAAGACTTGAACGGCTACTTCCCGTGGACGCCGCCCGCCACGGTTGCCGAATGGGAGAAGCGGGCCGAGTACGTGCGGCGGCAGGTGCTGGTCTCCACCGGTCTGTGGCCGATGCCCACCAAGCAGCCGTTGACAGCGGTCGTCCGCGGCAAGGTCGAGCGGGACGACTACACCGTCGAAGGGGTGATCCTGCACACTGGCGACGGCCTCAATTGCACGGGGAGTTTGTATCGACCCAAGGCCGCCGCGACCGGCAAGCGGCCCGCCGTCTTGTGTCCGCATGGACACTGGGCCAACGGTCGTTTTCACCGGCACGGCGACCAGCAGTTTGAGGGCGAACTGAAGAGCAAGGCGGAAACGTTCGAATCCGGGCGGCATCCGTTGCAGGCGCGCTGCGTGCAACTGGCGCGCATGGGCTGCGTGGTGTTCCTGTATGACATGCTCGGCGTGGCCGATTCGAGTGCTCCGTTGCCAGCCGCCCTGATTCACGGGTTCGGCAAGCAGCGCGATGACATGAGCCAAACCGATCGATGGGGGCTGTACAGCGCGCAGTCGGAACTGCGCTGCCTGAGTTCGCTGGGACTGCAAACGTGGAACTCCGTCCGCGCCCTCGACTGGATCAGCGCCCTTGATGACGTCGACCCGAGCCGCATCGGAGTCACTGGCGCGAGTGGTGGCGGGACGCAAACGTTCGTCCTCGCCGCCGTCGACAGCCGGCCCGCGGCCCTGTTTCCCGCCGTCATGGTTTCGACCGCCATGCAGGGAGGGTGTACCTGTGAGAACTCAACCTATCTGCGGGTGGGAACGGGCAACATCGAACTCGCCGCGTTGGCCTCACCGCGACCGCTGGCGATGTCGGCCGCGGACGACTGGACGAAGGATCTGGAGACCAAGGGGCTGCCCGAACTGAAGCAGCACTACGCGATGCTGGGCGTGCCCGACTTGGTCTCGGGGAAGCACTTGCCGTTCCCGCACAATTACAACCAACCGTCACGGACGATGATGTACGAGTTCTTCAACCAGCACCTGAAACTGGGCGTCAAGGGGCCGATCGTCGAACGCGACTTCTCGCCGGTGACGATCGAGGAAGCGACCGTCTGGACCGCAGACAATCCGAAGCCCGAAGCGACACCCGAGGCGGAGCTGCGCATCCTGCGCGCGATCGCCAAAGATCAAGACGCTCAACTCGCCCTGCTGACCCCGACCGACGACGGATCGTTGAAGGAGTATCGACGTGTCGTGGGCGGAGCATGGGACGTGATGATCGGACGGAAGCTCCCCGGCAAAGACGACTTCACCCAGGCGAACACGTTCAAGTCGGACAGCGAGGGCCTGATGCGATTCAACACGCTGGTGCGCATCGGCGCGGCGGGCGAAGAGGTGCCGACACTGTTCTACCTGCCGAAGAACTGGAACAAGCAGGTGGCGATCTGGATCGCCGACGAGGGGAAAGACGCGCTGCTCAACGACAACGGGACTCCGAAGCCGGCGGTGCAGAAGCTGATCGACGCCGGCATCTCGGTCGCGCTCCCCGACCTGCTGTACCAGGGTGAGTTCCTCGCCGACGGCCAGCCTGTCACGACGACCCGCCGCGTGGCCAACACGCGGGAGTTCGCCGGCTTCACGCTGGGCTACAACCATCCGCTGTTCTCGCAGCGCGTGCATGACATCCTGACGCTGGTGGCCTTCTGCAAATTCAGCAAGTACGAACCGGCCGGCGTGACACTGATCGGACTCGGCAAGCAAGCGGGTGTACTCGCGGCGGCCGCGGCGTTCCAGGCCGGGAGTGCGGTCGACAGGGTCGCCATCGGCACCGGCGGGTTCCGCTTCGGAACCATCACCGACATCCGCGATCCGATGCTGGCTCCGGGCGCGGTCCGCTACGGCGACGTGCCGGGCCTGCTCGCGTTGTCGGCACCAAGACCAATGTGGCTGGCGGACGAAGCGGCCGCCCCCGCCTTGGTCAACGCGGCGTACAAGTCGGCGAACGCGGCGGACAAGCTGAGCCTCTACAAGGGCGACGCCAAATCGGCCGCCGACGCCGCGGCAACTTGGGTGATCGGGTAACTGCCGATCAGAACAGACGACGAATGTGCGGGCCACGGGCGGAGTGTTGATCCGGCCGTGGCCGCGTGCTTGTTGAAGTCCCGATGAATGGCGTCGAGGGTGCCTATTCTTCGCGAATCACTTCGCGAAAGGTCGCCGTCGCCGGGTCGTCGCCGCCCACCCAGTCCACGCCCCGGCCGAGGTTGGCGGCCAGGTGTTCGAGCAGCTTGTAGACCGATTCGGTCCGGTCCGGCAGTCCGAGTGCCGTCGCCACTTGCTCCACGGTTTGCGGTTCGCCGACATGCTTCAGATGGGCCACGACTTTCGATTGGAGTTCCAGGATGGTCGCCGCGGCTTGCTTGCCCGCTTCGACACCCGGTTGGTGATACGCGTTGATGTCGATCAGCTCGGCGTACAAGCCGACTGCCCGTTCGTACAGGGCGATCAGGGCACCGACGCTGCGGCCATTCACCTCGTTGACAGTGATCGTGATCGAATCGCGTCCGCTGTCGAACAGCGCCTCGCGCGTTCCCAGCAGGAAGCCCTGCAAGTAGTCGCCCGCGGTGATGCCGGGCTCGACTTCAAAGTCGAACTCGGACAACTCCCCCTCGTCGTCGACATCCAGTTCGCGGTCCTTCAGGACTTGGATGAACGTGGCGAAGAAGTTTGGCACGCCGTCGCGCAGTTGCTGCACATACGCATGCTGGTCGGTCGACCCCTTGTTGCCGTAGACGGCGATCCCCTGATGGACGGTGTTCCCCTGTCGGTTCAGTTCCTTGCCGAGCGATTCCATGACCAGTTGCTGCAGATACCGGCTGAACAGACAGAGCCGGTCCTTGTACGGCAGGATCACCATGTCCTTGGCACCACGTCCGCCACCGATGTGATGCCACATCAGGGCCAGCAGCGCAGCCGGATTCCGCAGCGGGTCGGATTGCCGCGTCAGCCGGTCCATCGCGGCGGCACCGTCCAGCAGGGCCCCGGTGTCGATCCCCTGCAGCGCTGCGGGAAGCAACCCGACGGCCGACAGCACCGACGTGCGGCCTCCCACCCAGTCCCACATCGGAAAGGTCTTGAGCCATCCCTCCGCTTTCGCGAGTTGATCGAGCTTGCTGCCGACTTGAGTCACGGCGATCGCATTCCCGGCAAAGTTCAGCCCGGCCTGGTGAAAGGCCCGTTGGACCTCCAGCATCCCATTGCGGGTCTCGGGGGTGCCGCCGGACTTGGAGACCACGACAACCAGCGTCGTCGCCAGCAGCCCGCCGAGCTCATCCAAGATCTGGTCGATGCCGTCGGGATCGGTGTTGTCGATGAAGTAGGTCAGCATCGGGTCAAACGGAGTCCCCAGCGCCTGGGCGACGAACTGCGGTCCCAGTGCCGAGCCGCCGATGCCGACGATCAGCAGGTACTGGAAGCCACTGTCTTCGGAGGCCGCCTGCTCCTCGTGAATCTCATCGGCAAAGTCGGCGATGGCGGCCTGCGTGTCACGGATTTCGCCGGCGATCTCGGACGTCGGTGCCAGTTCCGGCGAACGCAGCCAGTAGTGACCGACCATCCGGTTTTCATCGGGATTGGAAATGGCGCCGGCCTCCAACGCCTGCATCGCCTCCAGTGCCTGTTGCATGCGGGGGAGCAGCGTCGAGAGATCACTGGCTTCAAACCGGACCCGGCTGACATCCAGGGAGAATCCGAGATCCTGATCGGCGATCAGATACTTGCAGTAGCGGTCCCAAGTGGCGGACATGGCGGAGCCTTTGCGATCGGGGAATTGCAGGTTGAACCGTGCGGCGGGGAACTCCCGCCAGACCGGATGATGAGTCTCTTCCGGGATGGTACGATACCCGTCAGAAATGGACTGTGCGACCCTTGCCTGCGCGACCCGAGACTCGAATGCCGAACAGCTTGTGCGAGACGTGTCGGTGGGTGCGGATTGTCACGACGCCCAAGGGATCACGGTTTCTACTGTGCGGCTTGCACGCCACCGACCCGCGGTTTCCGAAGTATCCGCCGCAGCCGGTCCTGCACTGCCGCGGATTTGCGCCGGTCGACAAGAGCTGTTAGGCGAGCGGCGGGAATGGGCGTACAAGCACGCAGCGCAAGCGAGTGAGTTTTCGGGCACACTCGCTTGCGCATCGTGCTTGTCGGTGGGTAAACTTTCATCTGCCGCTCGCCTTGGAATCCAGCGCGCAGCACATGCCGCGACATCATCAATCAACATCGAATCAATCAACGTCGGGGGAATCTGTTCATGGCCAAAACCAATCTCCTTCAAGCCGCTCTGACGCGGGGCTTCGCGCCCGGGGGAGATCTGTACGAAGAACTGTGTGAACTGGGCGATTACGAAATCGACTCGATGGCCGACGCCGAGGCTCTGACGCGCGGGATGGCCGAATTCGTCCAGCGGGCCGTCGACAGCGATGAAGCGATGTCCGCCTTTCCGGAATTGGTCCGCCTGTTTCAGTCGGTGACTTCCACCGAGGCGTACCGGCATCTGGCCGTGAAGGGAATCCCGCTGCTGATCGAAGCCTATGATGCGCGGCTGATCGATCCCGGCGAGTGTGACAGCGACCTGTTGTTCGCCCTGAAGATCTTTGCCCGGTATGGAACGGAAGAGGGCTTGGAACGTGTCGTCAGCGCCGCGTACAGCGGGGCGTTGCAGGATGGCTATTTGTGGTCGGTGATCTTCGAACAACTGGGTGACAGCGATCCGCTGATCCCCGGTCTGATCCGCCGGTTGAGCGACCCGCTGCCCGACGGGTTTGTCTGCATCGCGCTGCTCGACTGGGTGAACCGGCTGTCGCGCGAGAAGGTGATTTCCAGCCATCCGTTCAACACATCGGCCGGGATCGACAAGCTGCGGAGTTGGTTGACCAGCAGCGACGAGGACGAGTTCAGCTACGCCCATGCCGCGACGGCGGCATTGCCGTTTGTCAGCGATCCGCCCCGTTCGGAACTGCTCGCACTGGCCTTGGATCACACGGACGTCGGGGTTCAGATGGAGGCGGCGTGGGCCTCGGCGCATCTCGGCAGCGAATCGGGAATCAAGTTCCTGGCGCGTCTGTGTTTGGAACGGGATCTTGCCATCACTGCCCGCGCGTACTTGCAGGAGCTCAAGCGGCCGGATGCGATTCCCGACGCGGCGAACGATCCGACGTTCATCGCGCTGGCGGAAATGTGCGACTGGCTGTCGCACCCGCAGGAGTTCGGTCTGCCGCCCGATGAGATCGAACTGTACGACACGCGGGAAATGTTCTGGCCCCCCACCAACGACTGGCGACCGCTGTGGCTGTTCAAGTACCGCTACCATGCCACGGGCGATGACGAGTCCGAAAGCGTCGGCGTGGGAATGACCGGCAGCATCACGTTCTCACTGATCGACGAAGCCAGCCCGGACCTGCCCCCCGAGGACATCTATGCGCTCCACTGTTGTTGGGAATTGGAAGCCAACGAAGATCCGCGCGCCCCGGCCGAACGCTCAATCGAAGCCGGCCGCGCGTTGATCGACGCCGCGCAGCGGGATGACATCGAGGATGATGAAAAGTTTTGAAGACGTCTGAGGGGCCAGGGACAGAGAGGTGTAGGGTGCGTGAAGTCTTCGGAACGCACCGACCCGAAACGCACCAACTTCGGAACAGTCGATCTTCAATCGGTGCGTTCCGAAGACTTCACGCACCCTAC
>JANMLE010001658.1:0-1322 GCA_031372385.1 Planctomycetota bacterium
TCACAAATCGGGCGTGACGACCACCGGACAACACGACAGGGAACCTGTTCGTGAAGTGATCCGCCATTGATTCTCGACCACTTTGCGATTTGCACTGATCACTTCTCACTGAGCACTGAATCTTTCGGAATGTTTTGAACCAATCCTTCGTGGAGAGAAAAAGGCGGAAGCCCGCTCATCCGCCCGACAGCGCCTGCATCACATACACTTCGGCCCCCGGTGACACGGGATCGCCGAGTGATTGCCGGTCACGAATCATCGCGCCGTTCACGAAGATGATCATGTGCTTGCGAACGGCACCGTGTTCATCCAGGACGTAGCCGCGCGCCCGTTCGTTCGTCATGAACACAGCGTCGAGAACTTCCCGCACCGTGCCACCGTGGACCTCGGTCGGCGGACACGCGACATGGCGCTGAATGTTTTCTGTGAAGACAACGCGGGGCATGTACGGACTCATTCAAATCGGTGGTGCATGAAGGCATGCCAACGCGGAAGGACTATTGCAATTCGGAATCCGTGCGGCAAGCGGCCGCGTGCAGAATGTCCCCACGGGACTACGGTTGATAGACTGCCCCGCGTTGTCCGACTCTGCCCGTCACTCTTCCACGGACTCTGGATATGAAGACTGTTTCTCTCGTCCCGGCGGCAGTTCTGCTGTTGGTGAGCAGCGTGATTCCGGCACTGGCGCAACCCAATCCGCCCGCCGCGCCGAACGGTCGCATCTCGGCGACGCGCGCGAATGGCGATGGGGACCGCGCGAATCCAGCGGCCAAGCCCCAACCCGCCGACACCGTCTTTCGCAACGGCGCGGTCTACACCGTGGATGCCGTGCGGAGTTGGGCCGAAGCGGTCGCGTTACGCGGAGGTCGCATCGTGTACGTCGGCCCCGATACCGGTGTGGCGGCGTGGGTCGGACCGAAGACGCGCGTCATCGACTTGCAGGGAAAGATGCTGCTGCCAGGATTTCACGACTCGCACGTCCATCTGGTCGGCGGCGGGATCGAGTTGGGTGAGTGCGACATCAACGGCATGACGGACATCGAGCCGATCCTGGCCGCGCTGAAAAAGTATGCCGACGGGCATCCCGAGCAGAAGTGGATTCGCGGCGGGGGCTGGCCGCTGACTCTGAACGAGGGCAACCCGCGCAAGGAGGTGCTCGACAAGATCGTCTCCGATCGTCCGGTCATCCTGGACGCCTTCGACGGTCATTCGAGCTGGGCGAATTCGAAGGCGCTGGAGATCGCGGGGATCACGAAGGAGACTCCCGATCCGCCGCGCGGGCGCATCGAACGGGACGCGAAGACCGGCGAACCGACCGGCAC
>JANMLE010001663.1:0-3135 GCA_031372385.1 Planctomycetota bacterium
GATTCCTGTGTTTCTGGGTCTGGCCTGTGGCCTGCCGGTCGCGGCTGACGCGGACCAGCAAGGGAAGCAGACACAGGCTCAGAAGAACGAGGAAAAGAAAGAAGACGAAGCGGTCCGCAAGGCTCAACAGAGCGTGAAGGCCGCGCAAGACGCCGAGAACGCCGCCGAACGTCAGGCCAAGAAGGCCCATGACGAACTCAAATCCGCCGAACGGGGTCTCGTGCAGGCGGCCAGCAACTTGAAAAAGGTGCGCGAGGATCTCGAAGACAAGCACGCGGAAGCAGCCGGCTTGGCGGCGGCGCGCAAGAACGCCGATGCGGCGCGGAAGGCGTATGAGACCGCCGGTCAGCCCGTGCTGCAGCGCCTGGCGGAAACCGCCAAGCACAAGCAAGCCGTCGAAGCCGCCAAGGCGGCCGAGCAGCGGCTCGCGCGATTGCGGAACGAGGCCGATGGGAATGCGGACGATCGGATCAAGCAGTCGGCCGAGGCGGCGCGGGTCAAGCTGGTCCCCGCTCAATTGGAGCGCGAGGCACTCGATGCGGACTCGTCGCTGAAGCCTCACCGCGACAAGATGGTCACCGCGGAAGAGGCGGTCGCGGCAGCCCGCAAGACGGTAGACCGTTTAATCGACAAGGATCCCGCGCTGAAGGCGGCCACGGACAAGATCGATCGTGCCAAAGAGGAAGTCGCCTCGTCACGCCGCACCGCCAGCCAGGAAGAAAAGCAACTGTTGGCAGCGCGGCAGAAACTTGCGAAAGAACAGCAGGATCTGCAACAGAAGATCGCCGCCGACAAACGCGACGACAACAAGACCAACCCCAAGAAGAAGAAGTAACGTCGAGAGTCGAGTAGTCTGTAGAGTGGGGTGCAGTCGCCAAAGGGAGGTCCTCATCTGGTCCCCTCTCCCCGGCTCTGCGGGGAGAGGGTTAGGGTGAGGGGCGAGCCGCGAAGAGAAGACCCCTCACCCTAACCCTCTCCCCACCAAAGCGTGGGGCGAGGGGACCAGAAAAGACGCAGTCCGGGGCAGACCACCAATTGGCGACTGCACTCCGCGTAGAGTGCCGCTTGTAGCCACGCTGGCCGCAGCGTGGATGAGTTTTCGAAATCGAGCCTGCATCTCCCACAGTCTGGCGACCGTGGCTACTCCCGAAACAAACGTTTGCGGCTGACGAAGTACAACACCGCGATGAATTCTCAGCCGTCTGACGCGGCTGACATAAGAAGCGACCGACCATTTCGAAGGATCGACATGGCTGCCAAAAGATCTTCGCCGAAGAGTGTGACCAGACGAGTTCCCGCTGCGGCGTCCGCTGCGCCGGTCTCCCCCACCGCGGACGGTACGGAACTGACGATCGGTGGGTATCTCATCCAGCGGTTGCAGGACTACGGCCTCGGCCACATCTTCGGAATCCCCGGTGATTTCGTCCTGCAGTTCTACGGCATGTTGCAGGAGAGTCCGATCGGCGTGATCGGCTGCACGCGCGAAGACAATGCCGGCTACGCGGCCGATGGCTACGCCCGCGTGCATGGCATCGGGGCCGTCTGCGTCACGTACTGTGTCGGCGGATTGAGCCTGTGCAATTCGATCGCGGGGGCGTTCGCCGAGAAGTCGCCGATCATCGTCATCAGCGGCGCGCCCGGCATGGCCGAACGGCGGTCTAACCCGCTGCTTCACCACCGTGTGCGCGACTTCGCGACCCAGCGCGAGGTCTTCGAAAAGATCACCGTGGCCAGCGCGGTCCTGGAAGATCCACTGACCGCGTTTCGCGAGATCGACCGCTGCCTGGAAGCGGCGGTGCGCTACAAGCGTCCCGTCTATCTGGAACTGCCGCGCGACCGGGTCCACACGCGCTGCCCATATCCGCATGTCCCCAAGAGTGAACCGCCCGTCAGCAACGAGGAGGCGCTCAGCGAGTCGCTCGCCGAAGCGCTACGGACCATCAACGCCTGCCAGAAGCCGGTGCTGGTGGTCGGTGTTGAACTGCACCGGTTCGGACTGGCCGACGAAGTCGTGAAGTTCGCCGAGCGGAATTCGATCCCGATGGTTGGGACGCTGCTGGGGAAGTCGGTGGTCAGCGAAAAACACCCGTTGTATCTGGGGATCTACGAGGGGGCGATGTGCCGCGAGGAACTGCGCAACTACGTCGAAGAGAGCGATTGCATGATCATGCTGGGCGCGTTTCTGACCGACATCGACATGGGGATCTTCACCGCGCACCTCGACCCGCGCAAATGCATCTACGCGACCAGCGAGGAAACCCGGATCTCGCACCATCACTTCCATGACATCCTGGTCACCGACTTCGTGAAGGGGCTGGCGAAGCTGGATCTGAACGTGGTGAAACGGCCGCTGCTCCCCCGACCGAAAGGGGAGGGAAAGTTCGTCCTGAAGCCACGCGCCAAGATCACCAGTGCCAGGCTGTTCGCCCGTGTGAACGAACTGCTGGACGATTCGATGGTGGTCGTCGCCGATGTCGGCGACTGCCTGTTCGGTGCGGCCGACTTGACGATCTACAAGAAGACCGAGTTCATCAGCCCGGCGTACTACACGTCGATGGGCTTCGCGATCCCCGCCTCGATCGGCGTCAGTGTCGCCGCGCCCGATCGGCGTCCCATCGTCCTCGTCGGCGACGGGGCGTTCCAGATGACGTGCATGGAGCTGTCGACCGCCGTCCGGCACAACTTCAACCCGATCGTGATCGTGTTGAACAACAAGGGCTACACGACCGAGCGGTTCTTGCAGGATGGTCCGTTCAACGACATCCTGAACTGGAACTATCACCGCCTGCCCGATCTGCTCGGGGGCGGCCGGGGCTTCGAGATTCACACCGAGGGTGAACTGGATCAGGCATTGAACGCGGCGCTCGGCAATCAAACGGCGTTCAGTCTGCTGAATGTCCATTTGGAACCGGACGACATCAGCCCCGCCTTGAAGCGTCTGGCCGAGGGGTTGTCGAAGCGGTTGTAGGCTCGTCGCTGGACAACGGTCCGTGTCGAGCATTCAAGATCTGCCGCACGCGGGGAGCAGTGAGACGTTTTCGTTTAACCGCGTGGGCATCGCCCCGCGTGTTTTGAGCGTGAATCACGGCTTGGTTCAACTTGGGTAGCAACTCCGAAGCAGCCCCCTCACCCTAA
>JANMLE010001677.1:0-2377 GCA_031372385.1 Planctomycetota bacterium
GGCAACTATGCGATGGCACGCAACGAATTCGAGCGTGCTGTCGTGGATTCCCCCAGAAACCCCGACTATCGCCACAACCTGGCGATGGCGATGCAGAAGCAGGGCGACACTCCGCGGGCCGAGCAGGTGCTGCGGCACAACTTGTCGGTCGACCCGATGCACCAACCGACGTATCACGCGTTGACTCAGATGCTGATCTCGCAGCAGCGGACGGCCGAAGCGGATCAACTGCTGGCGGGATGGCGCGACAGTCAGCCTTACGTTCCCGAAGCGTACGTCGAGCAGGCGTGGTTCCAGCATGAAACAGGCAACCGGCTGGCCGCCGAAAAAACGTTGCGTCAGGCCTTGCAGGTGAAGCCGAACAATCCGGTCGCGCTCGCCCATCTTGGTCAGTTGTATCACGAGAACGGCCAGGTCGACCAAGCCTCCGCCTACTACCAGCGATCGTTGTTGTCGCGGTGGAACCAACCGGAAGTTCATTCGCGACTGGCCACGCTGACCGGTTCGAATTCGACACCCACCAAGCTGCGCCGTTCCGCGATGATCCACAATGATGCGAACGCTCCAATGGTCAGCATGAACGCGATGCCGATGACCGCCGGGCAGCCGGTGATGACGATGGGTGGACTGCCAACCGGCGAAGCGATCGCTTTTGACGATGCCGCGGCGCATCAACGGCGACACCACCACCATCACGCGCGGGGCAACTCGACGCAGCAACTGACGGCGTACCCGCTGCCGAATTACGGACTGGCCGATGCAGGAGGCTGGCCCACGGGAATGATGAACGCCGCGGCCCCCACGGGCTTCCCGTCGGCGGACGCGACGTCTCCGACGATGTCGCCCGAGATGACGGCCAGCCAGCCGATGCTCGCTCCGCCCGTCGTGGCATCGTCCCCGAAGCTGACACCACAAGCCGATCCGGCCCACACCACGGAGATCACCGCCGGCCTGCCTGTCGTTGATCCTCATTGAGGTCATCAACGATGGTCAGGTGTTCGCCGATGCCGATCCGGTTGCCAGGTTCTGTAGCTGAACTCGCAAGAGTTCAGGGCTTGGCGATTCATTGCTGAATTCTTGCGAATCCAGCTACGTCGTGGCCAGGTTCTGGCGCTTCTGGCGGATGAACTCGGCGTGATGCGGAATGTGGCCCGCGATGCGGTTGAGCAGCGTGGCCAACGTCAGCGGCCCGTCGTGGCTGTGAATGCCGACCCGGTCAAACGCGGCGGCATCGAGTGTCCGCAGCAGCCGCGTCATCTGCCGGCGGACGGCGGCGATGACCTGCAACTCTTCTTCGAGATCGCGCTGATCGTAGGCCAGGTTCGCGGCGAACCGATCGGGGTCTCCGCCAAACAACGTCGGACGATCCTCGGCGATGACGCGCTTCATGCGGTCCGCGTACACCAGCTCGAAGTCGGCGATGTGACAGACCACTTGCAGCACGCTCCAGCGTCCGGGGGCCACGGCGGTGCGTCGCTGAGACGCCGGCAAATCGCCAATGGCGGCATCCAACCAGTCGCTCCCCGCGGCGTAGCGGGCGATGGCATCATCCAGTTCCGCGGTTCGGTTCGGCATCAGCGGCGACTCGTCAGGTTGGCGTTGCGCCAATCCTGTTGAAAGTTGTGCGACGTGAGCGGCAAGGGGCTAGTGGTCGAACAACTTTGATTTGCCGGGTTGCTGTAGCACGGACGCCTCGTCCGTGCGTCCATCGATATCGGCGGTTCCGCACGGACGAGGCGTCCGTGCTACGGGGCAAATGAAAGTTGTTCGACCAATAGCCGCCGGTGTGATGGAGTTGAGTTTCCAAACAAAGAACCGGCGGCTAACGCCTTGCCGCTCACGGGTGAGTCACAAAAGATATGGAGGGGACTCGTCATTTCTTGAGCAGTTGAATGGCCTCGTCGCGTGTGGCCACCAGCGGCCACATGTGGTCGAACTTCGCGATCTGCAGGATTTCGCGACCGACATCCGAGGCGTTGCAGAGGACCAGTCGCCGCTGGCTCGGCACCAGTTCGCTCCACAACAAGCGAATGGCTTCGAGCATGCTCGATCCAAAGTAGGCGACGTTTCCCAGATCGATTACGACCGACTGGGATCCGCTGGAGCGCAGTTGTTCGCGGACGCGATCCAGTTCGCGCGTGATGCTCTCCTCGGCCAAACTGCTGACGGCACCGATCAATTCGACCACCAGGACACCATCCACCGTGGCAACCCGGAAGACTCTGCTGGGATTCATCGTTCAGGCTCCTGCGAGAGTACAACTGCCGGCATCCGACGACGCTTGATCATTGTCACCTCGTTTCCGGACTCGTTGTAGATGACTTTGTCCATGAAGGTTTGCATCAGCAACAGGCCGCGCCCGCATGGACGATCAAGA
>JANMLE010001683.1:0-2272 GCA_031372385.1 Planctomycetota bacterium
TACTTCGATCAGGCCCCCTTGTACAACACCTACAACTTCAATCTGACTTGGACCGATCCGGCCAATCTGCCGGCCACCAGCGCCAAGCTCTCGATGTTCATCTGCCCATCGGCTCCGGGCACTCGGACCACTCCCGCCGCCGGGATCTTGCTGGGAGGTCAACCCTGGCCCGCAGCCGGTTACGGCCTTTGTGATTACGGTTCGATGAACTCGGTTCGTCCCGCCTTCTTTCTGAGCAACGGATTGCCCACGCCGTCGGTTGGTATCGCGACCAACACGTCCGTTCCCGCCAAAAAAGGCAAGTACGAGTGGGATTCGGGGCTGAAGAAGGGAGCGGCCACGCCAATCGCCGCTTACACGGACGGCTCATCGAACACGATCATGTGTGTGGAAGACGGCGCGCGCCCGATGAATTGGCTGAAACAGCAGCCGTTGATGGCCAGTCCCACGACAAAGGACGGTTGGGGATGGGCGGACATCGATGCCGGCTACAGCCTCGATGGCTACACGGCGGACGGACTCGTGAAAGGTGCCGCGGATTGCACCATCCCCAGCGGTCCCTGCGTCCTGACGACGGTGGCGGCTCCGTATGCGATCAACATCAGCAACGACAGCGAAATGTATTCGTTTCACGTCGGTGGGTCGCAAGTCCTGATGTGCGATGGTTCGGTGCGGTTCCTCAGCGAAAACATCTCGGCCGCAACACTCGGGGCCCTGGCCACGCGCAACACGGGAGACATTGTCGGCGAGTTCTGATCGGCAACCCGAAACGGGACGGCGCGGCCACCACCGCATCGCTCATGGCATTGAACTTCGCTTGCGACATTCAACGGTCGAGTCCCGACGGCTCGACAGGAGCCACGCCCTCCCGAATCAGGATCTTTCGGATCGCATCCAACTCTCTTTCGATGGGGAATTGCCAATGATGTCTCTGCGAAGGAACGCGGACAGCGAGGGGCCCGTGACAGCTTGGAAAACGGATTCGGATGGGTTGATCGACACCGTTTCAGAGAACCCGCGACATCCGGAAGTCTGGAACTTCGCGCAGACGAAGACGCACGAAATGCGGTTCGTCATTGCCAACGATTTCCGTCAAGCCGGGTTGGTGGTCTCCACAATCCAAGAAGTGGGAATGCAGTGGGAAGTCTTCGCCGCTCGGGAATCGTTCCGAGTGGCGGTGGCCTTGGAAGAGGCACTGTCGAATGCCATCGTTCACGGCAATCTGGAAGTCGGCTCGAATCTGCGCGAACGGGATGACAATGCCTATGAGGAACTGATCGCCGTGCGATTGAACCAGATGCCGTACCGGAGTCGTCGCGTCAGAATTGCGGCCACATTCACGGCCTGCAAGGCGGTCTTCGTGATTCGCGACGAAGGACCGGGCTTCGACACCGCCAAGCAGACCGATCCCACAGATCTTGCGAACCTCGCCCGTCCGCACGGTCGGGGTCTCCTGCTCATGCGGGAATTGGTCGACGAGGTCCGCTACAACGCCCGTGGCAATCAGGTGACGTTGGTCAAACACAAACTCGCCGTCGCCACCACGGCGATGTCGAGTGTGGAAAGTGAAAAGAAAGACTTCCTGACGGAATCAGCCGGAACGCGCTAGCGTCCGGTTCTTGTTCGGGAAGCACATCCGAACCGGGGCTAGCGCGGTTACAGGCTGGTGTCGCGTCAAGAAGTAGCTCAAGTAGCAAGACTTCAGATCGGAACTCTTGCGAGTTCCGCTACACCCGATTTGGAACCGCTCTAGCGCCCCGCGGTTCATTGAGTTGCCAGAAAGATTTGCCACACTCGGCAGTGTCCTGACCGATGTCCCTCTTGCACCCGTCGCGCGGTCCCTCTGCCGCGCCAACCGGCGGATCTTCAACCCGGAGGCAACCCGATGCTGATTCGACGACTCCTGCTGGTGACGTTTCTGCCCCTCACGATGCTGGAAGCCGACGCCGTCGAACCGCGCTTCCTCGGCCAGACCGAGATTCCCGGCACGGCGACGGATCTCTCGCCGCAAACAGGCCGACTCGAAGACGGCTCACCCGCAAATCGCCTGGGCGGATGCGGCTCCGGCATCGCGTGGCTCGGCAAGGGGAATCGATATGCGATGATTTCGGATCGCGGACCGGGTGACGGCGCCACCTCATACCGCTGCCGGTTTCATCTGTTCGACATCGCGGTCGACGAACAGTCGGCATCCGCGGTGAAAGCGACACTGCGCGAGACTGTCCTGCTGACTCATCGTTCCGGTCAACCGCTGATCGGAGCGTCGGCGGCC
>JANMLE010001690.1:0-1908 GCA_031372385.1 Planctomycetota bacterium
GGGAATCCGCGGTGGGGCCCCCGTCATCATGTAGTGGTTGCCGGCCCCGTGGTTGCCCTGGTTGTGGCAGATCGATCGGACGATCGCCAACTTGTCGGCGATCGCAGCCAGCCGGGTCAGATGCTGCGAGAAGAACCCGCCAGGGATCTTCGTCGAGATCGGCTCAAACTCGCCGCGCACTTCCTTCGGCGCGAGCGGCTTGGGATCGAAGGTCTCGTAGTGCGATGGCCCGCCGTCCAACCAGATCAGGATGCAACTCTTGGCTTCGGTCCGCAGCGGCGCTCCGGTTTCAGCGGACATCGCCCGCCGCAGCAGTCCGTCGGCGAACCCCATGCCGAGGAAGCCGCCCAAGCCAAGCTGGAGGGCGTTGCGTCGGGTCACACCAGTGCAATCGTGATAGGTGTTCATCATCTCAATCCTTAAACACAAACTCGGGTGTGTTGATCAGCGCCCACATCAGGTCTTCGGTGGCGCGGCGGCGGTTGACGTCGGGTTCTTCGAAAAAACCGACCGCCTCTTTCAATTCATCCGCCGTCGGACGGCGGGCGTACAGTGACAAGTAGAGTTCTTCCACGATCTGCGCCGGCGTCTTGTCGGACTGCGCCAGTTCGTGAGCCCGGCTGCCGTCGCTCGCCACCTTGCGGGCGAGTGTGTTGGAGTTCATCAAATGCAGCGACTGCACGATGGTCGTGTCGAGCGTGCGTTCACACGGAGGATCCTGATTCGGATCCTGCCGGCCGAAGGCGTCGAGGAACAGCGAGTCGATCCGCGCGGTCCAGAGTTCTTTCGCACGCGATCCGAGCGGCATCGCTTCGAAGTCTTCCCGGATGCCGGTCGCGGTGCTGACGGTGTCGAGCAGCACTTCGGCCCGCAATCGCGACCGATAGTGCCGCGAGAAGTTGCGATGGTCCGCCGTGTTCCGCTCGTTCGGCAGGGAACTGAGTCCGTAGACGTGCGACGTGGCGATCCGCCGGACCAGCTTCTTGATGTCGTAGCGCTGCGTGCGGAAGTCGTCGGCCAGCGCCGTCAGCAGCGGTCCGTTCGACGGCGGATTCGTCGCCCGCAGATCATCGACGGGGTCGACAAAGCCGCGCCCCATCAGATCGGCCCAGACCCGGTTCGCCATCGCCTGGGCGAAGTAATGGTTCTGGTCGGACGTGATCCATTCGGCCAGCGCGTCGCGCGGGTCTTCGACGCCTTCCAGACTCGGAGCCGTTCCGAACAACGGCTTCGGCGTCATCGGGGTGTTCTTCAACGGATGATTCACCGTGCCGTTGGTTCCCGCGAAGATGAATTCCTCCGACCCCGAGATCGGTGCCGAGATCCCCGTCCCCTTGCGTGACAGCTTCGCGAAGTACGCGGCAAAGGAATAGAACTCGTCCTGCCCGTAGACTTCGAACGGATGGTGGTGACACTTCGCGCACTCCAGCCGAATCCCGAGGAACAACTGGCTGACGATCGTCGTCAGGTCATCGGGCGCGCGGCGGTCGCGGAACATGACGGTGTTCCCGTCGCGGAACGTGCTGCCCCGCGCCGTGATCAGTTCGCGGACAAACTGGTCGTACGGCTTGTTCTTGCGAAAGGCGTCGCGAATCCACGTGTCGTAGGCGAGCGTGGACTTGATGCCGACGTGATACGGATTGGGCCGCAGCAGGTCGGTCCACTTGTTGGCCCAGTGCTCGGCGTACTCTGGATGAGCCAGCAGGCGGTCGATCAGAGCTTCGCGTCGCTTGAGCAACGCCTCATCCGCTCCGACACGTTTAGCCCCAACGCCATCGGCGTGGGCGATTGCGGGATCGGCAGTCGTTTCCGCGTCGGCACGCACGCCGTTGGCGATGCGGCTAAACGTGGAGGTGCCATCAAGGTATTGCCGCGCTTCATCGACTGTCGGCCCGCGACCGATGATGT
>JANMLE010001082.1:0-3015 GCA_031372385.1 Planctomycetota bacterium
ACGCGGTTAAACGACGATGCGTCAATTTCGGACGAGCGAGGTATACATCCGAGAGTGGCCGACGAGACTCAATGATCTTTCTGCCTCTCTCTTTCTGTCTCTCTCTTCCTGGAACGACAAGACGGTGAGACAGAAAGAGAGAGGCAGAAAGATGAACACCGATGAAGTCCTGGCGAACTCTCGGAAGCAAACAATGCACATCGCTTAAGCGATCTCGTGTCGGGTGAGAAACATCATGCTGCTTGTGGAATCTGAAGCCGGAATAGTCCGGCTGACGCTGAATCGGCCCGAGCGGCGGAACGCGCTGTCCGAAGCCATGCTGACCGAACTCGGAGCGGCCTTGGAACGGATCGCCGCCGACCGGTCCGCGCGCGTCGTCGTGCTGGGAGCGGCGGGACCGGTCTTCTGTTCGGGACACGATCTGGGTGAGATGGTCGGCCGACCTGAAGCCGACTATCAAACGCTGTTCGCGCGCTGCTCCCGAGTTATGCAGCAGATCCGGCAGTTGCCTCAACCGATCATCGCCCGCGTGCAGGGTCTCGCCACGGCGGCGGGATGCCAATTGGTGGCGACCTGCGATCTGGCCGTCGCGGCGACGGAGGCGAAGTTCGCCACTCCCGGCGTGAAGATCGGTCTGTTCTGCACAACGCCAATGGTCCCGCTGGTCCGTGCCGTCCCGCCAAAGGTGGCGATGGAAATGCTGCTTACTGGTATTCCGATCACCGCCGAACGGGCTTTGTCTGTCGGACTGGTCAACCGCGTCGTGCCAGCCGATCAACTCGATGCCTCCATTCGCGAACTGACCGATGCCATCGTCGGCAGCAGCGCGGCCACGCTGAGTTTGGGCAAGCGCGCCTTCTACGATCAACTGGCCCTTGACGAACCCACCGCGTACGAACGCGCCACCTGCGTGATGACCGAGAACGCGATCCAACACGACGCCCAAGAGGGGATCTCCGCGTTCCTGCAAAAACGCCCGCCGCTGTGGAAAGGTGAATGACCGCGTCCCCATGACCGCTTCCGCGCCTGCCACTCCCGAAGTCCTCCGCTCGCCACCGTGTCCGTGGTTGCGTCGGCTGTGGGTCCGCGTCTCGCTGGTGCTGCTGCTGGTCTGTGCGATCGGTGCGGCCACTTGGTGGTGGCCGCGACGGACGATGGTCGCCGTCTGGTGGGTGGGCGGGCACGTCTACACCGACTTGGATGATGGCCGGGCGAATGCGATTACGACTTGGTTCGGTCCTGCGGGAGTCGGATGGCTGCAAAACGATCCCGACAGCCTGTTCTTGGCTCTTGCCTATGCGAGAGAAGATCGTGACATCACCCGCGTCCTCCTGGAGGAATCAAAGGTGGGCGACGAGTGGCTGCAATCGTTGCGTCGCTGTCCACAACTCACGCACCTCGTGCTGCATGATCGTCAACTCGGGCCGGGGCTGGACTATCTCCACGACTGCCAGACGCTCAAGTATCTGGTAGTCCAATCGGCTTCAAATGGACATCTGACCGAACTACGGCGGCTGCGGCAACTCGAAGTCGTCGTGTTGCGAGAGCCACAATCTGGCGATCTCGGATTAGATTCGCTGGCCGCGTTGCCGCAGCTTAAGAAGTTGTTCGTTCACGGATGTGGATCTACAAGTGAAGTTCTCGCATCAATGCCGGAACTGCCGAAGTTGGAGTCGCTCCACATTCGCGAATGCACGGGTTTCGTCGAAGACGACCTACGGCACTTGCAACGACTGCAGAATCTGAAGCTGATTAGCATCTGCGGTCAGACTCCGTTGGGCGATACCGCCTTGAACCAACTTTCACAACTCAATCATCTTGATTCGTTGTGTCTTGACAGTCCGTGTCAATCGTTCACAGAGCATGGGATGCGGGCACTCAGCCGGATGAAAAGCCTCAAGGAACTGTCCGTCTTCGGGGTTCAATGGACTCCCGAACAACGGAAGCTCCTGCGCGACCAACTGCCGCCGAATTGCACGATCATCAGGGTCCAATGAAGTGATGGAGAATGTGAACATGTCGCTGATCGGCTTTGAGGATCTCTACCATTTTGCGGACCAACTTCCGGCTCCGCGCGCGGTGGTGGCGGCGGGAGGTGCGGACCCGACGGTGCTGGAGGCGTTGTCGCTGGCCCAGCGGCGGGGTTGGGTCGAGCCGATCCTGACCGGTGCTGTGGAAGAGATGCGGCGGCTGGCCAACGACCTCAGAATCGACCTGACCGGATTCCGCCTCGTCAATGCCGACGATCCCGCCGCAGCCGCAGTGGCCGAAGTGAAAGCGGGCCGGGCTCAAGCGCTGATGAAGGGACAGATCGCCACCCCCGCCCTGATGAAGGCGGTCCTGTCGCGCGAGACCGGACTGCGGACGACGCGCTGCATCTGCCAGGTGGTGCTGATGGAAGTCCCGCGCGATCGACGCCGGTTCCTGTTGTCGGACACCGGCATCACCATCCGGCCGACACTCGACCAGAAGGCAGACATCCTGCAAAGCCTGGTCGAGATCGCGACCGTGCTGCGCGAGCCGGGTTCCTCTGGCGAACTGCCGCGAGTCGCCGTCATGGCGGCGACCGAGAAACCATCGGAGTCAATGCCCGACACACTGGAAGCGGCCGAACTGACGCGGCGCAACGGGACCGGCGAATTTCCCGGTGGCCTGGTCCAGGGGCCGCTGTCGTTTGACCTCGCCTATGCCACGGAGGCCGGTGAGAAAAAGAAGATCGCCGGGGACGTCGTCGGTGCGGCCGATGCGATGCTGTTTCCGGACCTCGCGTCCGCCAACCTGACTGTGAAGGCGATCATGTACACGGCCGATTGCCGGTTCGGTGGTGTGCTGTGCGGAACGACGTGTCCCGTCGTCTTCATGTCGCGTGCCGACACGACGACGACGCGACTGAATTCACTGGCGCTGACCCTCAGACTGCTGTCGCACTGAGAAGCTATCCAAGAAGGGGTCGGGAGTCTTTTTCATGCCGCACGACGTCGCTCAAGAACTCTCAAGTCGAAACGGTGCGGCATG
>JANMLE010001086.1:0-1631 GCA_031372385.1 Planctomycetota bacterium
CCTCCTTGTCTGCATCGAGGATGGCGACGAGTGAGACTTCGGGGAGATCGATCCCTTCGCGCAGCAGGTTCACGCCGATGACCGCGTCGTACTTTCCCTCGCGCAGGCTGCGCAGGATTTCGACCCGTTCGAAGGCGTCGAGTTCCGAGTGGAGCCACGCGCAGCGGATTCCCTCTTCGGTCAGGTAGGTCGTCAGGTCTTCCGACAGCCGCTTGGTGAGCGTCGTCACCAAAGTTCGTTCGCCCTGCGCGGTGCGTTCGCGGATCTGTTTCATCAAGTGCGGAACCTGGCCGCGCGCCGGATGGATCTGGATCGTCGGATCGACCAGTCCCGTCGGCCGGATCAACTGCTCGACAATCTCCCCCTCGGACTGCTCCAGTTCCCAGTCGGCCGGAGTCGCCGACACGAACACGGTCTGATGTCGTCGCGTGTTCCATTCGTCGAACTTCAGCGGCCGGTTGTCGAGCGCCATCGGCAGGCGAAACCCGTGTTCGACGAGCGTCGTTTTGCGCGCGTGATCGCCGTTGAACATCGCCCGAATCTGCGGGACGGTGACGTGCGATTCATCGATGAACAGCAGGTAGTCTTCGGGAAAGAAGTCGAGCAGCGTGAACGGCGGTTCGCCCGGCTTGCGGCCCGACAGCGCCCGGCTGTAGTTCTCGATCCCCGGACAGAAGCCGACCTCGCGCAGCAGTTCGACATCGTGCCGGGTCCGCGCGTTCAGCCGTTGGGCTTCGAGCAGCTTTCCCTCGCGGCGAAACTTCTCCAACTGTGAATTCAATTCGCCTTCGATCTCCTCGCACGCCGCCGAGACCCGGTCCTCGGGCAGGACGTAGTGCTTGGCCGGGTAGACGTACATCTCCGGCATCAGCTTCACTTCTTCGCCCGTGAGTGGGTTGATGACCGCCAGCTTTTCGATCTCGTCACCCCACAACTCGATGCGGAAGGCCACCTCTTCGTAGGCGGGCCAGACTTCGACGACGTCGCCGCGCACGCGAAAGTTGCCGCGCTGCGGAGCGGTGTCGTTGCGGCTGTAGTGGATTTCGCACAGTTTCCGCAGCAGTTCATCGCGGTCGATTGAGCCGCCGACCTGCAGCGGGATCATCATCTCCAGGTAGTCCTTGGGCGAGCCGAGTCCGTAGATGCAACTGACGCTGGCCACCACGATCACGTCGCGGCGGCTGACCAGCGCGCTGGTCGCCAGCAACCGCAGCCGGTCGATCTCCTCGTTGATCGACGAGTCCTTCTCGATGTAGATGTCCCGCTGCGGAATGTACGCCTCGGGCTGGTAGTAGTCGTAGTAGCTGACGAAGTACGACACGGCGTTGGTCGGGAAGAAGTCGCGGAATTCGGCGTAGAGCTGCGCGGCGAGCGTCTTGTTGTGCGACAGCACGAGCGCCGGCCGCTGCATCTGCTGGATGACGTTGGCCATCGTAAACGTCTTGCCGGACCCGGTGACCCCCAGCAGCACCTGGTCCCGCTTCTGTTCCCGCAGCCCGCTGACCAGCTTTTCAATCGCCCGCGGCTGATCGCCGGCGGGTTGAAACGGACTCGAAATTTGGAAGCCGGTCATGACGCCTCGATGCAAGAATTCCAACCGTCGAACGTATCGGGGAAGGGAGTATCGCATC
>JANMLE010001738.1:0-2372 GCA_031372385.1 Planctomycetota bacterium
CCCGTGAATAACATTCGTCACCTAACGCGCCCACGGCTTTCTTCAGGCGGTGGGTTTAAGGCAACTTTGAAGCGGAATAATCCGCGCAGGCCGACAAAAAACGAAACGCGAGTCGTACAAGCTCGTCGCTTCAACGCATCGACCACTACCGTCCGTACGTGGCCGAGCGCGACTTTCGCGTGCGGTTCAGCCGGTTGTGGCTGTGCAGCGCCTGCAACAGGAATTCCGCCAGGCTGGCGAGTACCCCGTCGGCCGACGGTCCGCGCGCCTGTGCCGGTTCGATCGCCTGGGCCAATTGTTCGAGTTGTGCATGAAAGCCGCGGATGGCATTCACCTGCTGGAGCACTTCTCGCGCGGGCATCGTGTCGTCCAGGTCCAACGTCTTCCCCGCTTCAAAGAACTCGACGACGTTGCGGAACTGCTTCGGGTTCAGGTCGTGCAGGTCGAACACGTTCTTGACCGCCTCGTCGATCAAGCGCTCGATCAACCGGTCCTCCTGACCCGGCTCGTCGCTCATCGTCAGTTCGAGCTTGCCGCGTGAACTGGCGTCGAGATGCCAAAGGTCGGAGGGCCGGGCGACGGAAACCGGCTCGGCGGTCGTCACCCCGCGCCGGTCGGCCGACGACACCAGGTTCTCGTAGTTGGCGATCGACATCCGCACGCTGACCCCCGACGCCTGATTGATGTGCGGACTGAGGCGGGCCAGTCGCGAGGTCTCTTCGACGATCTCCTGCAGGAAGCCCGGCACGACGACCGTCACCCCGTCGTCGCGCGTGGTCCAGGCGTTCTCCGCCGTGATCTGCATGCCGAGTTCCCGCGTGACCGGATAATGCGTGCGGATGACGGAACCGATCCGGTCCTTGAGCGGCGTCACGATCCGTCCGCGGTTCGTGTAGTCCTCGGGGTTCGCGCTGAAGACCATGCAGACGTCGAGATTCAACCGGATCGGAAACCCGCGGATCTGGACATCGCGTTCCTCAAGGACATTGAACAGCCCGACCTGAATTTTCGGGCTGAGATCCGGCAGCTCGTTCATGCAGAAGATGCCGCGATGGCTGCGCGGGATCAGACCGAAGTGCAGCACATCCTCGCTCGACAAGTGCCGTCCTTCGGCGTGCTTCACCAGGTCGATCTCGCCGATCAGATCCGCGATCGTGACATCGGGCGTGGCCAGCTTTTCGTGATAGCGTTCGTCGCGACCGATCCATTCAACCGGTGTCTCGTCCCCGCGCACGGCGATCACATCACGGGCAAACTTCGACAACGGTGCCAGCGGATCGTCGTGAATCTCCGAACCGGCAACGATCGGCAACGCGTCGTCCAGCAGCGTCGTCAGCATCCGCAGCATGCGGGTCTTCCCCTGCCCGCGCAACCCGAGAAACAGAATGTCGTGCTGCGACAGAATCGCATGTTCAATCTGCGGAATGACCGTGTCGTCATACCCCAGAATGCCGGGAAACAACGGCTCCCCGCGCCGCAACTTGTCGAGCAGGTTCCGGCGCATCTCACGCTTGACGGGTGTCGGTCGGTACCCGGTCTCACGAAGTTCGCGCAACGTGCGTGGTCGGTCTGGCATGGGGGAAAGTCTCAATCACAGAACGGAACCGGCGGAGCAGGCGACCATTCGAACGGGTCACGCCGCACAGTGTAGTGCGGGTTCTCCGTGACGACCACGCCACCGGAAGGCGGCGATCGTCGCCGCGCCGTACCCCCGCGCCACAGTTTGCGTTTGGAGACCGCCGCCACAACAGGGAGTTGTCATCCATCCAGCAACGGCAGATGTCGAATGCGGATGCGACCCGATTGGACTGTCACCGCCGCGCCCTGTTCAAGGTCCGCGGTGCATTGAGCGATGGCGGTGATGAGCAGCTCAGCGAGCGCCTCGCCGCGCAGTCCCTCGATCCGAATGCGGATGACGGACGGCGCGATCGCACCGGACATCGCGAGCAGGGCATGGAAGTCCGCGTCGAGTGTGACCACGGTGCGATCCGACTCACGGCCCGATTGAAGAATGGCGGCATCTTCGGCGGCGGCGAGACCAACTTCGCCGACATGCACGGTGTCGATCCCGGCGGCGGTCAAGAGTGCGGCCGCGCTGCGAGGCAATCCCTGATCAAGCAGCAGTTTCATGATTCCCCGCGAGTTCGACGACACGGTCATCTAACGAGGCGGCTGCGTAGGCCAGGGCCTGCCGGATGTCTTCCTCATCCAATTCGGGAAACTCACGGATCAGTTCCGCGCGGTCGGGATAAATGGACACCAACTCCAAGACGCGGCGAACCGTGAGCCGGAGGTCGCGCACACAGGGCTGGCCGTTCATGCGGGCGGGATTGCTGGTGACGCGGTCCAGTTTCATGGGATGTCTCACAGAA
>JANMLE010001750.1:0-5186 GCA_031372385.1 Planctomycetota bacterium
GGGCTCGGGCTCGCCAATGATCGAGTGTCATCGTTCGCGTCTCGATGGGTACGAGGACGAGGACGAAAAACAGGCGCTTCCCATGCGGCACGATTCCGCACTCGACGAGTTCAGTCGCCGTCAACGCCTGTCATCGCGTGATTCTCCGCGACGAATACGCTAAAGTGCCTTCCGCTTGTCCCCTCCCACACCCCATGCCGAGTGCGAATCTTGCTCGGGTGGAACCGCCGCGAGCCTGATGGTCCCCATGAAATACTCCCGTGTTTACGTCGATGCCATTGGATACGAGTTGGCACCGGTGGTGGTGACTTCCGCGGAAATCGAGCAGCGGCTGGCTCCGTTGTACGAGAAGCTGAAGATCTCGCCCGGACAGTTGGAGTCGTGGACGGGAATCTCCGAGCGGCGATGGTGGCCCGAAGGGTATCCGCTGACTTCGGGAGCGACCGAGGCGGCGCGACGGGCCCTCGAACATTCCAATGTGGCGTCCCAAGACATCGGCGTGATGATCTATGCCGGTGTCTGCCGCGAACAGTTTGAACCGGCCACGGCGTGTGGTGTCGCGGCCAACCTGGGGATCAGCCCGGACGCCTCAGTGTTTGACGTGAGCAACGCCTGCCTCGGCGTGCTCAACGGAATGGTCGACATTGCGAACCGGATCGAGCTCGGGCAGATCCGCGCTGGAATGGTCGTCTCGTGCGAGACCGCACGCGAAATCATCGACTACACGATTCAGCGACTGCTCGAAGACATGACGATGGAGGCGCTGACGAAGTCGCTCGCCACGCTGACCGGCGGTTCGGGTGCGGTGGCCGTGCTGCTGACCGACGGATCATTCTCGCGCGAAAAGCGGCATCGGCTGCTGGGTGGCGTCACCAAGGCCGCTCCGGAACATCATCTGCTGTGCCGCTGGGGATTCGAATCGCTGCTGCCGGCGGCCGTCAACAAGGTCGATGCCATCCTGCCGCAGTCGGTGACGCACGCAAAGTTCGGCAGCCTGCTGCCGCAACTCGTCCAGCAACGGGTCAGCGGTTTGCTGCCGGCCCGTGTCTCGCACGCCTTCACGCAGTTCATGCAGACCGATTCGATCGGAGTCCTCAAGTATGGTGTGGACCTCGGGCTCAACACTTGGCGGGCGTTCCTGACGAAGATCGGTTTCTCATCGGACCAGATCGACAAGGTGATCTGCCACCAGGTCGGCAAGGGGCATCGCGAGCAGGTCTTAAATGCGCTGGGCATCTCCCAACAGAAGGACTTTTGCACGTTCCCGTATCTCGGCAACATGGGAACGGTCTCGCTACCGATGACCGCCGCCATCGCCGACGAACGCGGCTTCCTCAACCTCGTTGACCGCGTCGGATTCCTTGGCATCGGCAGCGGACTGAACTGCCTGATGCTGGCCCTGGAATGGTGAAGAGGTGAACCACGAATCTCACGAATGCCACGAATCTGAAAGACAAGAAGACAAGAAGACAAGAGGTCGAAGAAGAAGTCGAACCACGGAAGGCACGGAAATGCACGGAAGGAATTGAACATGAGAAGGCCCGAGAAGAGCTGTGCAGAATCAAACTCCGCTGAACTTGACCTGCTACTCTTCCATTCCGTGTCCTTCCGTGACTTCCGTGGTCCCCTCTTCTCTTGATCCGCCTTCTTCAGATTCGTGTCATTCGTGAGATTCGTGGTTCCCCGCCTTCGTCCTTCTTCCCCGTTCCCGTCCTCTTTTCGTGTGGTTCGTGTCTTTCGTGGTTCAACCCTCTTCCCTTCCCGGTTACGACTTCACGCACCACTACGCCGATGTGGGCGGCTTCCGGATGCACTATCTGGACGAAGGCCGCGGCCAGACCGTGGTGATGCTGCATGGCAATCCGAACTGGTCGTACTACTACCGGAACCTCGTGACGGCGCTGCGGGACTCGTACCGCTGTCTGGTCCCGGATCACATCGGCTGCGGACTGTCGGACAAGCCGAGCGATGACCGTTACGAATACTCGCTGGCCCGGCGGGTCTCCGATCTGGAACTGTGGCTCGACAAATTGGACGCCGCGCGCGACCTGACTCTGGTCGTTCACGACTGGGGCGGAATGATCGGGATGGCCTACGCCACGAAGTTTCCCGAGCGCATCCGGCGGCTGGTCGTTCTCAACACCGGCGCGTTTCATCTGCCGCAGACCAAGCCTGTCCCGTGGCAGTTGAAGCTGGCGCGCGGCTTCCTGGGGGCTCTGCTGGTCCGCGGTTTCAGTGCGTTCAGCCGCGGTGCGGTCCGTTCCTGTGTGACGCGCCGCCGCATGCCCGCTGAAGTCGGGCGAGCTTATTGTGCCCCGTACGATTCTTGGGCTCATCGGATCGCCGTCCATCGCTTCGTGCAGGACATCCCGCTGAAGCCCGGTGATCGCGGGTACGACTTGGTCTCACAGGTCGCCGACACTCTGGACCGGCTGAAAGACGTCCCGATGTTGATCGGCTGGGGGGATCGCGACTTCGTGTTTGACGGGCACTTCCTTGAGGAATGGCTCCGCCGGTTTCCGGACGCGGAGTTGCACCGCTATGCCGACTGCGGCCATTACATTCTGGAAGATGCCGGTGACGAGTTGATTCCGCTGATTCGAACGTTTCTGGATTCGCATTCCATTTGAATGGGTCGAGACCCCGCGGAATTCCCAATCGCCATGCCCACCGTCAACATCGCCACTCATTTGCAGGACATGGCACGCAGCCGGCCGGAGCAGGCCGCGGTGATGCTGCCCATTGGCCGCGACGTGGGCGGCACGTCGAACTACGACTGCCTCACCTACCGGCAACTCGATCGCGCGAGTGACCGCTTGGCGGAGGGACTGGTGACGCTTGGCGTCGGTCGCGGAGTTCGCACGGTCCTGATGGTGCCGCCGTCGCTGGAGTTCTTCGTGCTGACGTTCGCGTTGTTCAAAGCGGGCGCGGTGTCGGTGTTTGTCGATCCGGGAATGGGATTGAAGAACATCGGCAAGTGTTTGGCCGAGGCGCAGCCGCACGCGTTCATCGGCATCCCCAAGGCGCATCTCGCGCGGTGGTTGTTCGGCTGGGGCAAAGGATCGTTGCGGCGACTGGTGGCCGTGGGGCGCGGGGCGAAGCTCTGCCGCTGGTTGGGCCGCGACGTGGCATGGTGGGACGGCTCGGCCTCGTCGTTCTTGGACAATTCAATCATCGATTTGTTCAACGACGAGGATCGTGCTTCGGTGCGGCAGGTTCAAGAACGCCTTGCAAAAGGAACCGATTCTTTGGACGTCGTTGAAGCTGTCATGAATGGAGAACTCGGAGACACGACCGCCTCGAAGAAGTTCACCATCGCCGAGACCTCTGCCACCGATCCCGCCGCGATCCTGTTCACCAGCGGCAGCACGGGAGTTCCCAAGGGGGCGGTCTACTCGCACGGCAACTTCGCCGCCCAGATCGACATGCTGCGGAACGCCTTCTCAATTCAGCCGGGTGAGATCGACCTCTGCACGTTCCCGTTGTTTGCACTGTTCGCACCGGCGCTCGGCATGACGGCCGTCGTTCCGCGCATGGACTTCAGCCGCCCGGCGACGGTCGACCCGCCCGAGATCGCCCAGCCGATCGCTCAACACGGCGTCGCCAACCTGTTCGGTTCGCCGGCGTTGTTGAATCGCGTCGGACGGTTCTACAACGGGACCGACGTCCGATGGCCTTCGCTTCGTCGGGTGCTTTCGGCCGGTGCCCCGGTCTCCCCCGCCATCATCGAGCGGTTCGTCCAGCGCTTGGCACCGGGTGTTCAGATCCTCACGCCGTACGGCGCCACCGAGTCGCTGCCGGTCGCCGTGATCGGCAGCGATGAAATCCTGAATGACACGCGGCACACGACCGCACAGGGGGGCGGCACCTGCGTCGGACAGCCGGTCGCGGGAATGCGGGTGCAAATCATCCGCATCACCGACGAACCGATCGCCACATGGAGCGACTCGCTGATCCTGCCACCGGGCGAAATCGGTGAGATCGTCGTCGACGGATTGAACGTGACTCAAGAATACTTTCATCGCCCCGATCTGACGGCCTTGGCCAAGATCCACGATCCGGCAACGGGCCGCATGCGACATCGGATGGGGGATGTCGGCTACTTCGATCACCAGGGACGCCTGTGGTTCTGCGGACGGAAATCGCACCGTGTCATCACGGCCGACCGCACCCACTTCACGGAACCGGTCGAGGGAATCTTCAACACGCACCCGGCCGTGTTTCGCTCGGCACTCGTCGGCGTCAACCGGATTGGACGCATCGAACCGGTGCTGTGTGTCGAACGCGAAGCCGACCACCGCCGCGGTCCGACGGAGCAACTCACCCGTGAGTTACTCGAACTTGGCGCGAAGTTCGAACAGTCGCGGGTGATCCAAACGATCCTGTACCACGATGCGTTCCCCGTCGACATTCGGCACAATTCCAAGATCTTCCGCGAGAAGCTGGCGGTCTGGGCGATCGGGAAAACGAGAGGCGAGAGATAGAAGTCAGAATTCAGAAGACAGGATTCAGAAGGAAGAGGACAAGTGCCAACCGCGATGCTCAGCTCGTAGTTCGCCACGTTTTGGAACGCGGTGATTTACCAAGCACCGTTGATATCGACCGGTGATCCCCACCATGCACGGTGCAAACCGAACGGCGTTTGTCAAACCAGCGCGTTTCGTGGAACAATCCCCAAAGCATGGCTATCATTCGGTCCCGATGGCGACTTGCCCGACTCTCCCGATGACCCGCAGGAATTTCGATGAAGATTCACGAGTATCAAGCCAAGCAACTTCTGGCCAAAGCCGGCGTCAAAGTGCCCCGTGGGATTGTGGCCAAAACCCCGGCTGAGGCGTCCGCCGCGTTCACCGAACTGGGCGGACCGTTGGCCGTGGTCAAATCGCAGATTCATGCCGGCGGCCGTGGCAAGGGGCGGTTCAAGCAACATCCCGATCAGCCGGGTGTCGTCCTCGTCAAATCGGCCGACGCCGCGAAAGACCACGCGGCGCGGATGCTCGGCAGCACGCTGGTGACAATTCAGACCGGCGCGGAAGGCAAGACCGTCAACGTCCTGCTGATCGAAGAGGGGCTGAAGATCGAGAAAGAGATGTATCTGGGAGTCATCGTCGATCGCGAATCGGGCGGCCCGATCCTGATCGCGTCCACCGAAGGCGGAATGGATATCGAGGTCGTCGCCCACAAGT
>JANMLE010001764.1:0-4914 GCA_031372385.1 Planctomycetota bacterium
GTGGAACTTCCCGCTGCTGATGGCCGCTTGGAAATGGGGGCCGGCTCTGGCTGCTGGCTGCACGATCGTAATGAAGCCGGCCGAACAGACGCCGCTCACCTGCCTGCGGCTCGCGGAACTCGCACAAGAGGCCGGGTTCCCTGATGGCGTGATCAATGTCGTTCCCGGTTACGGGGCGACGGGTGCCGCGCTCGTGAAACATCCGGGCGTCGACAAGATCGCCTTCACGGGACACTACGAGACCGCTCAAAAGATCATGGTCGATGCGTCTGCCACGCTGAAGCGCCTGTCATTCGAGCTGGGCGGCAAGAGTCCCAACGTCGTCTTCGCCGATGCCGACCTGGACGCCGCCGTGGCGGGGGCCGAGTTCGGACTGTTCTTCAACCAGGGCCAGTGCTGCTGCGCCGGTTCGCGGTTGTTTGTCGAGCAATCGATTCACGACAAGTTCGTCGAAAAGGTCGTCGCCCGCGCCAAGACCCGGCAGGTCGGCGACCCGTTTGATCCGGCCACGACCCAGGGACCGCAGGTCGACGCCGACCAGTTCCACAAGATTCTGGGCTACATCGACAAGGGGAAGTCGGAAGGGGCGAACTGCCTGACCGGCGGCAGCCGCATCGGCAACAAGGGGTACTTCATCGAGCCGACCGTCTTCGGCAACGTCACCGATGACATGTCGATCGCCAAGGATGAAATCTTCGGACCGGTGATGAGCATCCTCCCCTTCAAAAATGTGGATGAGATCATCGAGCGGGCGAACAACACGCACTACGGATTGGCGGCGGCCGTCTGGACGCGAGACGTGCAGAAGGCCCACCGGTTCGCGGCCAGCGTCCGGGCGGGCACCGTCTGGGTGAACTGTTACGACGTCTTCGACGCGGCGGCGCCATTCGGCGGCTTCAAGATGAGCGGCAGCGGCCGCGAACTGGGCGCCGCGGGCCTGGCCAACTACACGGAACTCAAGACCGTCACGATGAGCCTGGGGTAACGGCCTGTTGAAAATCGCTTGTAGGGTGGGACAAGCTCGCTTCGAGCGCCGGCCCACCATCTTCTCTTCCTAGGTTTCATGGTGGGCCGGCGCGGCGAAGCGCCGCTGGTCCCACCCTACGTCCCTTTTTCAACAGGCTGTAAACGACCTGCGTCCACCGACCACTGTCGCAGTGCGACCACCTCATTGCTCTGCGCGGCGAACATGATCGCCGCGCAGTAGTTTGGCCGCGGCTCCAGTGGCAACAATCTCCAGCGGGTCAACTCGGCCGGTTGGTCGACGACTTCGATCAGCGTCGGCGGCTGATGGGGATTGAGCGAGACCGAGAACTTGTTGAGCGGAAACGACAACCCGAATCCGGTCGCCTTCAAGTACGACTCCTTGCACGTCCAGCCGCGGTAGAAGCCGGCGAGTTGATCAGTCTCGGGCAGGTTGACCAGTTCGGCCGCCTCGCGCGGTGAGAAGAACCGCTGGGCCAGTTTCAGAATGCGCACCGTCGGGTCCATCCGCTCGATGTCGATGCCGACCAACCGGTCAACCGTGATCGCGATCAGCGCCTGATCGGCCGAGTGCGAGACGCTGAACTCGATCCGTTGTGGCGGCGTCAACGGCTGTCGCAGCGCGGGCTTTCCGTGCGGCCCGTATTCGAAGTCGACATTTGCCGGATCGCAGTTCAAGCACGCTCCGAGCAGTTGGCGCAGCACCGCCCGGCAGACGATGAAGTGACGCCGCGGCTGCGGCACCTTGAACCGATCGGCGCGAGCCACCTCGTCCGACGACATCAACGATTTCAACCGGTCGAGTGTGGCGTCATCGGCATTTAATTCCAAGCGGACCACATGCACGGTCTCACGCGACAACGGCAGCGGTTCGGTCAGCGACAGCCAGGAGGAAGAATTGTTCATGTCGGCAAAGTACCGTAGTCCCGTCGCTCCGTCGACGGGACCGCCGCAGAGTTGGCGTCCACAAGAATACGGAGGCGCTCGTTGCCACACGTCCCGTCGGCGGAGCGACGGGACTACGGTAGCAGAGTCGCGCATCCCGCGTGCCGCAACGGCGGTTCGTGGTAGCCGCATCATTCGTCCGATACACTCTCGACGTCGCTTCCACATTCGGGGGAAGGTTTCCGTTTCCGATACTTCGACGAGTGATTTCCGATGAAAGCCGTTGCCGTTCTGCCCGGTCAGCCGAATAGCGTTCACCTCCGTGAGATTCCGCCGCCCAAGCTGGGGGACCAGCCGCATCCGCACGTTTGCCGCATCCCGGAAGGACGGGCGGTGCTGGTCAAGACGCTGCAGATTGGCGTCGACGCCACCGACCGCGAAATCAATGAAGCGCTGTATGGCAACGCCCCTCCGGGAGGCACCCATCTGGTGATCGGCCACGAGAGTTTCGGGCAGGTGCTGGAAGTCGGGAACAAGGTGACCGAGTTGAAGGTGGGGGACTATGTCTCCTGCACCGTGCGTCGTCCGGGCGGTTCGCTGTTTGACGTCATCGGCCGCAACGACATCACCAGTGAAGAAACATATTACGAGCGGGGCATCAACCTGTGTCACGGCTACCTGACGGAGTCCTTCGTGGACGACGCCGAGTACATGGTCCGGGTGCCGGTGCAACTGAAGCATCTGGGCGTGCTGTCGGAACCGGCCAGTGTCTGTGCAAAGGCGTTGGAGCAGGCGTATCTCGCCCAGCAGCGGTTGCAGGTTTGGAATCCCAAGCGGGCGTTCGTGATGGGGGCGGGACAGATCGGATTGCTGGCCACGATGATGCTCCGGCTGCGGGGGCTGGAGGTCTACACGCTGGCAACGAAACCCGGTCCGCACCGCAAGTCGGAGATCGCCGAAGCCTACGGGGCCACGTACGTCAGCACGAAGCAGACGTCACTGCACGAGCTGGCGAAAAAGGTCGGCCGTCCGGACATCATCTTCGAATGCACCGGCAACGCCGAAGCCTGCTTCCGTGCGATGGAAGTTTTGAACCTGAACGGGGCGCTGGTCTGGACCAGCATCACCGGCGGCAGTCACAAGGTCGAGATCGACGCGGCCAAGATCAATCTCGAATGGGTGCTCGGCAACAAGCTGCTGGTCTCCAGCGTGAACGGCAACCGGCATCACTTCGAACAGGGCCTTCAGGCATTGTCCCACGGCGAGATGACCTATCCCGGTGTGACGCAGCGCATCCTGACGAATCCGGTCGCGGGCCTGGACAACTACAAGGAGATGATGCGGCTGCTTGTTGAAGACAAGGAAGCGCTGAAGGTCTTCGTCAACGTCGCCTAGGAAAATGTCGCGGTGCAACTGCGGGTGGCTGGGCTGGACCGATTGAAGTTACCCGCAATTGTGTTTGAGAATTCCGAATCGGAGTCTCACGCAGAGGCGCAAAGCTCGCAGAGATTTGGTGACCTTGTGCAACCTCTGCGAGCACTGCGCCTCTGCGTGAGACCTGACTTCCAAACCCCTTGTGGAACCATTCGTGTCTGACGGATTGAGCGAAGCAACGGTGCCCCGGTCTCCGCTGCCGGACCCGTGTTCAGCAGGCCGCACGGGTGCGCTTCACGAGCTTTCCAGCCTTGTCCATCGGCTCGGCGATTCGCTGCGCCGATTGGAGTTGGCGGCCCGGACCTTGCAGTTGCCGCCGCTGGCGGGACGTGAATGGTTCGATCTGTTGCAGCGCAAGCTGCTGCCCCAATTCAACGAAGGTGCCTTTCTGATCGTGGCTGTTGTCGGTGGCACGAACATCGGCAAGAGCGTGATCTTCAACCACATCGCCGGGTTTCGCGCCAGCGCGAGCAGTCCGCTGGCTTCGGGCACCAAGCATCCGGTCTGTCTGGTTCCGCAGGGGTTTGCCGAACATCACGATCTGAGTGCATTGTTCCCTTCGTTTGAATTGCGACCGTGGACCAGCGGCGATGAAGCGCTGCTCGATGTCCCGTCGCATTGCTTGTTCTGGCGGTCGCATGAGAGCGTGCCGAACAACCTGATCATCCTCGACACGCCCGATGTCGACAGTGACGCTCCCGTGAACTGGCAGCGGGCGGACGCCGTGAGGCAGGCGGCCGATGTGTTGGTCGCCGTGTTGACGCAGCAGAAATACAACGACGCGGCCGTCAAGCAGTTCTTTCGCAAGGCCGCCACCGAGGACAAGGCGGCGATCATCGTCTTCAACCAGGTCGAGTTGCCCGATGACGAAGAGTACTGGCCGATCTGGCTGAACACCTTCTGCGGCGAAACCGACCTGCATCCCGAGTACGTGTATCTGGCTCCCAACAATCGAAAGGCGGCGGAAGCGATCGCGCTCGAGTTCGAGGAGCGCGAGTGGCCCGTGCGGAACTCGAAGCGAATGCGGGATGAAGAGCTCGCCGATCAAACGACAGTCAGGTCCGCTGCTCCTCCCCTCGCCCCTCGCCCCGCGCCCCGCGCCACTTCGTTCTCAGCCGTTCTCTCGCAACTCCGCTTTGCCGAGATCAAGCTGCGGACACTCCGCGGATCGTTGCAGTTTGTCCTGAAGGGTGACGACAGCATCGCCGCGTACTTGGACGAGATCCGCGCGCGGAGCCGCCAGTTTCATGATGCCGCCGGAGTCTTTCTGCGCCGCAGCATGGTGCAGCAGGCGGACTGGCCGGTGCCGCCGAATTCGCTGCTGGTGGATGAGATGTGGGCGTGGTGGCGCGACCATCGTGAAGCGTGGACGGCGGGGATTCACGGCTTCTATGCGAGGATCGGCGGCGCGCTGCGCAGTGGAATCCAGATGGTGCGGACCCGGCTGGGCCATGTTCCGATCGAGCCGCTCGTCGAGTACCGCCGGCAGGAATGGGACGCGATCGTCCGCGTGCTGCAACGGTTGTATGAACAGCTTCAGATCATCACGACGCTCGACAATCCGCTGCTCACAGAGCGTCTCAACCGGCTGCTGTCGGGAACCACGTGCGA
>JANMLE010001783.1:0-1123 GCA_031372385.1 Planctomycetota bacterium
ATAGGGGATGCTCCGCGGCAGGATCAGCAGCGAGGAGAGCGTCTGCAACCGCACCTCGTCATGAAAAATCCGCGCGGCCAGCACGCACGCTTCGATGGCGGCGGCCCATCCCGCACACGTGATGAACAACTCGCCCACTCCGTCCCAAAGAACTCCACCGACAGCCCAGAAGGCGTTCATGTAGATCAGACCGACCAGCAGCAGCGCGAACGCGAACAGCTTGACGACCGCAAAACTGTAACCGCCGGCGACGAATTGAAAGTCCTTCCACGCCAACGGCATGGCCCACGAACGTCCGGGACTGAAAATCTGAATCCGGCCGGTGGAACGTGTCACCATCCCGCGGCTGACTCCCCCCGTCGCCGTGCGGCGCATCGCGGGGACGAACACCAGCCAAGCGAACCCAAAACAACCCACGGCCCCGGCCAGATTCGTGATCACCTGCGTGCTGAACACCGATTCATTGAAGCCCGTCTCCATGATGCGGTTGAGCCGCCAGTAGAGACACGACTCCGCGACCCACCCGAGCACCGTGTGAACCGCCTGTCCGTACCACGGCGCTGGTCCGAACCCCGCGCTGACCAGCTCCGTCGAGATTTGCGGAGCGTAGGCCGGCAGCACGGTGTAGAGCACCAGCAACAGCGCGGTCAGTCCGGCCGCGGTTCCACCCCGCTCACAGATCGTCGACCAGACCAGCGCGACATTCGCCAGCAGCGCCATGAACGCCAGCAGCGCCGCATAGGCCGCGAGGATCTGGTGCGGAGTCACCCCGCCCAGCGTGACCGCCAGCAATGCGAAGGGAAACTGGACCACCAGCAGCATCGACGCCTGGATCAGCCGGCTGGTCGACTTTCCCAAGAGAATGCCGAGCGGATTGAGACCGGCCATCATCAGCAGCCCGATGGTCTCCTCCTCCTTCTCCTCGGTGACGGCGCTGGCAAAGAACCCGATCCCCGCGCAGGTGATGAAGACGACGTTCAACCATGCGATCGAAGAGAAGAACCGCAGTCCCGGCGCCCCCAACATGCCGGAGGTCACCAACGCGAAGAGCATCGCCAGATAGATGAACGCCACGAACACCAGCCGGAAGAAGTGGTTCCGCAACTGCCGCGCATCCTGCCGC
>JANMLE010001824.1:0-1019 GCA_031372385.1 Planctomycetota bacterium
GCCGTGAACGGATTGGGCCTCAGTGACGTTGTCCGGCGTTTGTCCGGCGCGCCCTGGCAGCCTGTTGAAAACGGACGTGGAGCACGTTTTCAACGTGCTCTTTCCCGAGGAATGTGGGCACGCTGGAAGCGTACCCCACGACCTTCAACAGGCTGCTATCCCAACACGGCGCGAATCCGGTCGGCGGTCACCGGTTGAATGAGCCCCTTCTCGGTGATCAGGGCCGTGATGTTGTCGGCGGGGGCGACGTCGAAGGCCGGGTTGTAGGTGTCGCAACCATCCGGAGCGGTCTGCCGGCCGAAGGCGTTGGTGATTTCGGCCGACGCCCGCTGTTCGATCGGGATTGCGTCGCCACTCTGAATCGTCAGGTCGAAGGTACTCGACGGAGCCGCGATGTAGAACGGAATGTTGTGGGCCTTCGCGAGGACCGACAACGAGTACGTTCCGATCTTGTTGGCCGAGTCGCCGTTGGCGGCGATCCGGTCCGCGCCGACGATCACCGCTTGGACTCGTCGTTCCTTCATGACCCAACCGGCCATCGAATCGCAAATCAGTTTCACTCGGACGCCGCGCTGCATCAGTTCCCAGGTCGTCAGCCGCGCCCCTTGGAGCAGCGGACGGGTCTCATCGGCGTAGACTTGCAGCGACGGATTTTCGCGGGCCGCGGCGAAGATGACGGCCAACGCGGTCCCGTCACCGGCCGTCGCCAGGCCGCCCGTGTTGCAGTGGGTCAGCACCCCCGGACAGTTCCTCAGCAGGGGCAGACCGTGGCGACCGATCGCCGCACACATCTCGCGGTCTTCCCGCTCGATCTCGCGCGCCTCTTCGAGCAGTCGGTCGAGAAGCTGCGAAGCGGACAACGCCGCTGCGGCCGTGGCCGTGCGCCGCATCCGGTCCAGAGCCCAGAACAAATTCACCGCCGTCGGCCGACTGGTGGCAAGGTGGTTTAGTACGTGATCCAATCGCGCATCGAACTCCCCGCGCGAGCCGGACCGCGCGGGCTGTGTCCCCACGATGAC
>JANMLE010001825.1:0-1183 GCA_031372385.1 Planctomycetota bacterium
GGCAACGTCGTCTGGAAAAGCGGCGAACTGACGGAAGGGGCGCACTACTCGTCACCGGTGCTCGCCACGGTCGGCGGTGTCGAACAGATCGTTCAGTTTTCCAATTCGAGTGTCTTCGGAGTCTCTCTCAAGGACGGCAAGTTCCTGTGGAGATACAAGAAGCCGGCCAACGGCACGGCCAATTGCTGCGCCCCCATCGTCGACCAGGATCACGTCTTCGCCTCGAGCGCCTACGGAACCGGCGGCGGGCTGGCGAAGATCACGAACTCGGACGACAAGTTCACCGCCGAGGAAGTCTATTTCGAAAACAAGATGGCCTGCCACCACGGTGGGATCTTGAAGATCGGCAACTGGATGTACAGCAACGGTGGCGGCGCACTGATCTGCATGGACTTCCTGAGTGGCAAGATCATGTGGCAGAACCGCAGCGTGGGAAAAGGCTCGCTGGTGGCGGCGGATGGCATGCTGTACCTGCTCAGCGAGGGCCACGAAGTCGCGCTGGCCGATGCCAGTCCGGGTGAGTACGTGGAAAAAGGCCGCTTCAAGATCAAGGGCCACGGCCGCCCCAGTTGGGCGCATCCCGTCGTCGCCGGAGGCCGCCTGTACATCCGCGATCAGGAATCCCTGACCGCGTACGATGTGCGGGCGAAGTAAGCGAAGCAAGCAAATTAAGAAGAGTATCGAGTGACTCGCACCGGCCCGGACGGTATTTCCAACCGCCCGGGCCTGATCGTTTCGTGACTTTGGAAAGCACGATGTCCAGTGCGCCAGTCAACCTGACACTTGTTCGATTGGGTTTGCGAGTTTCCGGGGCGTCAGTTACTGTTAGCGCGGGTTGGCCGACGACGGACAGAGCGGCATGCCCAAGGCGGAGTTTTGTCGCGACGGAGTTGCGGAGGGGGAATGCGATGTTTGATTGGAGATTCTCGCTGAAATCGGCAAGGTGGCCGATCGGCTTGGTGTCGCTCGTGGCCTGTGTTGCAGTGGTTGCCGTACACTTTCCCGCCGGCGCGGATGATCCCAAGCCAGCCGCAGGCGAACACAAGAAGGACGAAGTTCCACGTACCGCGAGGGCTGAAGCCGGGACGACGACGACCGCCAGCACCCAAGATCTGCCGGTGCCGCCGATTGATCCCGCCCATCCGCTCTACCTGCCGCTGCAGGAAGCCTACAAGGCGCGCGA
>JANMLE010001876.1:0-1845 GCA_031372385.1 Planctomycetota bacterium
GCAGTCGTCGTCCGCGGGATCGATCTCCAAGCCCTGTTCGGCGGCGGTCAGGGCCTCCTGCCAGCGCTGTTGGCGAAGCTGCACTTTCGCCAACTGGCCGAAGAACAGGGCCGAGGACTGGTTCAGCCCGATCGCCTCGCGAATTGCCGCTTCCGCTTCGGGCAGGCAGTTCGCCTGCGTCAACACGGCGGAATGAACGAAGTGCGCAAACGCATTGTCTGGAGCCAGACCGACCGCGGCCTGTGCCTCGTGATGCGCCTCCTGATGCCGATCCAGTTGCGACAGACAGAGCGACAGATGCGCGTGCGCCCAATCGCTGTCGGGGCGGTCGGCCAGGTACAGCCGCAACTCCTCTTCCGCGCGTTCGGTGCGTCCCTGTTGCAACAGGAGCCAGATCCGTTGCTGGCGGGCTTCGTGTTCATTCATGAGAGTTTCAGGTACTTCAGGACATCGTCGTAGATGCCCCCCTGATTGGAGTAGAGGGCGTGGTTGCGGGCCGAGGCGAACCATTCGCGCGTGGTCGGCTTGAGCGACTTCGCGGCGTCGAGCAGATCCTTCGTCTGCAACGGGACCGGCTTGCCCGTCTGCATTGCCTCGCGCAGCCGGCGTTCGATCGCCGCGTCGACGACCCCCTTCATGTCGGCTCCCGAAAACTGGTCGGTCTTGCGGGCCACAGCGGCAAAGTCGAGGTTCTCCTGCGGCTTGCCGACGCAATGCAATCGCAAGATCCCTGCACGTCCCACTTCGTCCGGCGGGGGGACGAACAGGATGCGGTCGAAGCGGCCCGGCCGGCGAAACGCGGGATCGACATGCCACGGCGCGTTCGTCGCGGCGAGAATCAGCACCCCCTCATTCGAACTGCTGACACCGTCCATCTCCGACAGGAACTGGTTGATCAACTGTCGTCCGCTGCCGCTGATCATGTCGCTGCGCCGACCGCCGAGCGCATCGACTTCATCGAAGAACAGCACGCACGGACGGTTGGCACGCGCCTGTTCGAAGACCTCGTGCAGGTTGCGTTCGCTCTTGCCGATCCACATGTCGAGCACGTCGTTGATTCCGACAGCGATGAAGCCGGCACCGATCTCGCCCGCCGTCGCGCGGGCCAGATACGTCTTGCCGCAACCGGGGGGACCGTACATCAGGATGCCGCCGCCGGCCGTCTTGCCGTACGCCTTGTAGAGATCGGGATGCTTCAGCGGGTAGAGGATCTTCAGGCTGATCTCCTCTTTGACGGACTCCATGCCGCCGATGTCGGCGAACGTCAGCTTGGGGCGTTCGACTTCCGGCGTCACCGGGGCGTCTTCCGCTTCCCAACCGGCCCGCATGCGGCCATCGACGACGGGGCTGGAATCCGGGTCGTCGGTGACGCCGAGTGTCCGACCAAGCTCTTCATCGGCGACGCTGGGATCGCGCTCCAGACCGAGCTTGTATTGAGCCACCGCGCCCGGAACGTCGCCGTCACGGAAGAGCAGCTTCGCATACAGCACATGCGCGGCGGGCGGAGCATCCGGCTTCCGACTGAGGCTTTCGACAATCACCAGCGCCTGGCTGTGCTTGTCCTGCTGCATGTAGACCTGGGCCAGGGCAAACGTCGCCGGCAGATGATGCGGCGACCGTTGGAGTGTGTCCCGCAATTCCTGCTCGGCCTCGGTGAAGCGGCCCAAGTTGGAATAGGCCCGCGCCAGTTGAATCCGCAGCGGGACATTTTCGGGCGAGACCTCCAGGGCCGCGCGCAGTCCGGCGATCAAATCGTCACGTTCGGTCATCGTCCACCATGTTGAAGGGCTGTCACAAGTGCAATTGCTGATGATGCGGTTGCTGTAGTGCGGTCGCTGATGATGC
>JANMLE010001111.1:0-9779 GCA_031372385.1 Planctomycetota bacterium
GAATTCGCAAGAATTCGGACGATCAGTCAGACGATCCGAATTCTTGCGAATTCGGCTACAAACGTCGAAGAACACCACCTCGGAAGCCCTGCCGCTCACGGGTGTTGTTAAACAGGAATGGCGGAGAGCCAAAAAGGGCCAGCACCGATCCGGCATGTTCTTCATCCAAAGCGGACAGGTTCCGCTCCGGTTCCGGATTGGCGTTCGCACCGTCGAACGAGTTGGTGGCAGTGCTCATCTCACCAACCGACAGCATCGCGGCCACGAAGATAACGGACGTCGCACGCATTTCTTCCCAGCAAATCTCAGGAACGTGGGAAGAAATGTTGCGAACGGTCGTTTACTATTGACCGCCCGACCTCAGACGATCGATTGCCACCACACGCCGCTCGATGCGCCACCAATGTCCCAATCAAGACGTTTCAGACAAAAGTCGTGGAGCACGTTTTCAACGTGCTCAAATCGCGGGAAACAGGCACGTTGAAAACGTGCCCCACGTCCTTTCTGGACTTTTGTCGGAAACGTCAATCAATGTCGATTTTCAACAGGGGAGCGGTCAGGTTCATGCGGCCCGCGTCCTCACGGTCGCGGCTCGACTTCGGCCATGAATCAACCGGGGATCACCCGGCCGGGTGATCACCGGGTTTCATCTGACGATGGGGTTTGTGCTATGGCCGCGGCGAAGTTTCATGTCTTTCTGTCGCACAACAGCGCCGACAAGCCGGCGGTCGAGGAATTGGCGCGGCGGTTGAAAGGGGACGGGCTGGAAGGTTGGCTCGACAAGTGGCACCTGGTTCCGGGGGAGCCGTGGCAACAGGCGCTCGAACAGGCGCTGGCCGATTCGGCCTCGGTCGCGGTCTTCGTCGGACCCGGTGGATTTGACCCGTGGCAGAACGAGGAGATGCGCGCCGCGCTCGCGAAACGTGTCAGCCAGAGCGACGGTCCGTTCCGCGTCATCCCGGTATTGCTGCCCGGCGGGACGCGGGAAGAGCGAAGCCGGCTGCCGGCGTTTCTGCTCGCTTCGACCTGGTTCGAGTTTCGCAAGACGCTCGACGACGACGGTGCCTATCATCCTCTGAAGGCTGGCATTCGCGGGCAGGCTGGGTGGGCTTTGCACGAATAAACAGATCGAACACTTCATGTAGGGTGGGCACCGCCCACCAATCCACCTTGATTTCCTGATCCAATAGAGTGAATCTGCTTGCCACTTCGCCGCTCGCAACCATGCCAATAGGGAACCGTTCAAACATGATTTCTGAATTGTTCACAGGTCTCGAAAAACTGATCACTGAGCACGGGAGCGCGACAATTCTGAAGGAACGAATTGTCCAACTTCGAGAAGAGTTCGACCGTCTGAAAGACAAGCATGATTCGCTTGAACGTGACAATGAGCGACTGAAAGCCGAAGTTGAGCGTCTTGGCAAAGCACTTGAAAAGGAAGCGATTCCGAACGAATACATCGAGCATCGCGGCGTCTTGTTTCGCCGGTTGCCGAACGGAAACATTCAGGACGAGGTTTATTGTCCGTCGTGCAAATGCACGATGGGCAGCCTCGAAGGCGAGCTTCCGTATCGCTGTAGTAAATGCCGCTTTGCCGCAAGTTTCACTGGTCACGACCTGAAGCGAATCGTTGCCGAAGTCGCAAGTTTGTGAATCGAGATCGATCACGAATGGCAACGACATCATCGGAGGGTTGAAAACGCCTTGTCAGCGCGGTCGCCGTTCCGCGAGAAGCTGCTTGAGTTCCGCGATTTGACGCGGATGGTAGTAGGGGCGGACGCCCGCACCGCCAGTCATCGCATATCCGATCGGCGTAATCAGTCCTTGCGTGCGATACTTCTCGATGTTGGTCAACCCGGAAACACTTCGGAACTTGTTTTCATTGACGTTTCCGACAAAAGTTGAAATCAGGTGAGCCGGGCGGCGTCAGCCCCCGGATTCTTAGCTGCAATCACAAGGGTCCGAGGGCTGACGCCGCCCGGCTCACCCCTTCTGTCGGAAACGTCTTCATTCAACAATCCTTCGGTGCTGTCCAGCGTAATCCCCATCGTCTCTTTCAACTCTGCGATCTGCCGAGGGTGGTAGAAGTCGCTGATCTTCGACGCAGACATTCCTTTTCCGACCGGCTTAATCAGTCCTCCCTTCCGATAGTCGGCGATCTGCGTGAACCCCGACACATCTCTGAACTGGGCCTCGCTCAACAGCCCTTCGGTGTCGCCCAAGGTTATTCCAAGAGCATCCTTCAACTCTGAGATCTGTCGGGGATGGTAGAACGCGCTGATGCCAGGCCCCGCCATTGCAAAGCCGACCGGCTTGATGAGTGCTTGCTTGCGATTTCTCGGAACATTGCTGAGCCCCGATGTCGTCATAAATTCTTGTTCGTTCAGCAGGCCGTCGGTATTGTCGAGCGTGATTCCCAAAGCCTTCTTCAATTCCGAAATCTGACGAGGATGGTAGAAGGCACTAATGTGGGCGGTGGAGATTGCGAAGCCCACTTCTTTGATGAGTCCCCGCTTACGGCAATTGGTGACCTGAGTGAGTCCCGATGCTTTCTTGAACTGTTTCTCGTTCAGCAGTCCTTCAGTGCAATCCAGTGTGATACCCAAGGCTTTTTTCAACTCCACGATCTGCCGGGGATGATAGAACGCACCAACACCGGGGCCGGCCATCGCAAAGCCAATCGGTTTCATGATTCCTCGCTTGCGATACATCGCGATTTGGGTGAGTTCCGCAGCCTGTGCGAACTCGATTTCGTTCAGCAACCCTTCAGTGCTATCAAGGGTGATTCCCAACGCCTTTCGCAGTTGCGCGATTTGGCCGGGATGATAGAACGGGCCGACAATTGGTCCGGCCATCGCAAATCCAACCGGCTTAATGAGTTCTTTCTTGCGATAGTTTTCAATCTGGGACAATCCCGACGCTTTTCTGAATTCAAACTCGTTCAACAATCCTTCGGTACTGTCGAGCGTCTCGCCGTCAACGCGCCAGCAGAAGCCAAGCTTGTCGAGTTGAGCTTGTCGCGCGGCCGAGAGGTGGCCGTTGCGTTTCAAGGCTCGGACGTGATCGACCCATAAGCCCAACTCGGTCCACGGGGCGGGGGCGGATTTGGGGACTCGCGGGTGGCGGTGCTGTTTCTGGTAGGCCACGAGCATTTGAACCATCTCGTCCCACGGGCGGGCGAGGCGGTCCAGGCAGCGGGTGGCAATGGCTCGACGCAGCTTGTCGAGCGTCAGCGTGGGGCCGAGAACCTCGACTCGTTCACGCAGCCGCGAGTCGTTGAAACCTTTCGTGAGCCGACGCTCCGCCTGCATCTGGTGGATGATGTCGTCGAGCACTTCGTCCTGTTCTTGCATGGCCTGCAACACGGCCCAGACTTCGTCGAACTCGGCCCGCGCGACGGCGGCATCCAACGACTCGCCCTTGGTCTGTTCCACGTACAGCGGGATCAGGATGTAGCCGGTCGTCTTGCCTGTCTCCCGTGAGGTTCGCATCGCTCGGCCGACGGCCTGCACGATGTCCACCTTGCTCCGCTTGGGAGTCATGAAGGCAACCATGTCCACCGTCGGCACGTCGATCCCTTCCGTCAGGCAGCGGGCGTTCGATATGACAGCCTGGCGAGCTGCTTTGAACTCGCTCATCAAACCATCACGGGCGGCGGTAGACATGGCTCCGTTGACGTGCAACGCAGCGAAATCGGGAAGGTGAGTGCCAATCCCTTCGCTCCCCCCGCTGGTGAACGATCTCGCCGAGTTCACGTTGCGATGGAACGTGAAAATCTTCTTGAGCCGGTGCTCGGCGACGGCTTGAGCCAGCGCGATCTGATTGGCGACTTGCGGTGTCTTCACTTCCTCGCCGTTGACCAGCACGGTTCCGTGTCGCAGTTGCTGCTGGTCGAGCATCGCGGACGTGACGACCGAGATCACGACCTTGTAATTGCAAATGATCTTCTGCTTCGCGGCCTCGGCGAACGACAGCGTGTGGACGACGGGGCCGTAAATCTCCGGCCGATTCATCGAATAGACTTCGACCGGTTCGCCCTCGGCATCGCGCCGCCGCAGGTCGTAATGCCGAGGCGTCGCCGTCAGGAACAGCCGCTTGCGAATCGGCAGGTTTTCGTCCTTGAGGGCAAAGCTGAACTTGGCCCCCTCTCGACCGGCAGTCTTGTGAGCTTCATCAAAGATGCCGATGTCGAACCGCAGGTCGCGAGGCATCCCCCGCGAGACGACGTCCGCCGATTGATAGGTCGAGAAAATGATCTTCACACCGGCGAACGAGTGGGCCAGAAATTCTCGGACCTGCTCCGGCTTGGTGCTGACTGAAAACTCCAACTCCGTGGGACGCACGATCAAATCGTCGCCGCCCTGACTCACGGTTGGATCTGAGCAGACACAGAGGTAGTCGAACTGCTCCCATGTCGTGTTGTTGACCCATTCGCGCAAAGTCTGCCTGAGCAATGCCAGCGAGGGGACCAACACCAAGACCGTCCGCTTGGCGATGGCCTCAGCCACCCACAGCGCGACGAATGTCTTGCCCGTGCCGCACGCCATCACGGCGGTGGCTCGATCCTGCTGCTTCTGCTTCAGTGCGGGCAGAATCGCGTCGAGCGCTTGTTGCTGATAAGGCCGGGGTGGGTGCGTCTCCCGAACAACCTGTCCGCTCTCAAGCCAACTGCGGATCGCGTCGAAGTCTTCACCCCCGAGCGAGTCGAGGTCGGTTCCCCGGATGCTCGAAAAGTCTTTCCGTTCATCAGTGACCTCGGACACATCCTCCGAGTTCGTGAACAACAGCCGGTCGTCACAATGATCGGTGACGCCGAAAAATGTCGCGACTTCGGTCCAAGTGAGCGGCGTCCGACCCGTGCGGAACTTGACTTGGTAGCCGCGATACTTGCCGGCGACAGTCTCAATCACACCATCAGCACCCACGTCCCGTGAGTGCAACTTCAACTTCGCACGTAACGAAGGCGAGATCTTCTTGTCCGGCCAAACGTGTTTCGCTTTCTCGATCCGCTGCGTCGCGAAATACGCCTCGGCAAACACCTCGAAAGCGTCGCCGCGTTGCTGCTCAGTCGGCAGGTTTTCGATCCGTGTTTCCAAGTCACGAAAGCAGACAAGCCCGTCAAACAGTTTCTGACCAACGAACTGTTGCGCCTTCGGATGCTTCGGACGATTCATGTGACAAACTCCCGTTGGGTGACACAGATTGCCGCGTTGGCAACCTGTGCGCCAAGTCCCCCGGTATGTTTCGCCTTGCTTCACTGACTCGACGCGAGGCTTTTGAAGTTGCGCAGTTGCACTCCGAGGTAGCTGGCGAGGGGGTCGGGAGTCTTTTTCATGCCGCACAGTCTCGATTCAAGCGTTCTTGGGCGATGTCGTGCGGCATGAAAAAGACTCCCGACCCCTTCTCGGATAGCCTCTCACACGGCGGATCATTCCAACGTCGTCGAATGTCGCTGAGTTCCCCGGCTCATTTCGGAATCCGATTCAGCGTGTAGAACGCTTCCTTATGGAGCAGCGGCAGTCCGTCCGCCGACTTCAGGCCCGCTGACGTCAGTTCGTGGATGTTGCCCGCCTTGAGACCCTCGACGACCAACCGCACGCTCTTGTTGTCCGGGGTCACCGTGGCCGCGACGATCTTCGGCGTGGCCGCGTCAACCTCGGGGCTGCCGTATGCCGCCTGGAAGATGTACGTGTAGCTCGTCATCGCGTAGCTCTTCACGTCGGCCGCGGTCGCGGGGTCGACCGGTTGGGTGAACGTCAGTTCGAAGCCATCGGGCCTGGCCCGCATTTCGTGTATTTCGAAAGGGATCTTGCCGGTCCAGACCATTCGTTCGAGGGCGCCCGGCTTGGGACCGCGCGAGCCCCAGCCGCGGTTCGTCCCGCCGACGAACATGGAACCGTCGGCGGTCATTTCCATCGCCAAGGTGCCGGACCCGAAGCCCTCGCGGAAGCGGAAGCAGGCCCCCTGATAATGGCCGTCCACCTTCTCCAGAAAGCAGCGCATGACCGTGCTGTCACTTTGATCGCCGACGAACATCTGGTTTTGAAACGGACCAAACTTGCCGCCGGTCGTGTCACAGGCGACCCCGCTCGCCGACTTGCCCATCTTGGTATAGGGGAACAGGATCGTCGGCGGCTCGTACTCGGGAATCTTCGCCGCCTCGGTCATGAAGCGGCTGCCGCTTTCCGGCTCCTTCGGCTTCGGCCCCATCGCGGCTTTCACCGCCGGAAGGTCGTACCACTTGAACCCGCCGGGATGGCCGACGAACTTGCCGGGGATCAGGTGCTTCAGCTCACAGGTTCCGTTCCAGGGGCCCTGGTTGTCGGTGTAGAACATCTCGCCCAGCGCGTTCATGCCGATCCCGCCGGGCGAGCGGATGCCACTGCACGTGGGGATCATCTTTCCATCGGCCGTGATCCGCAGGCACCAGCCGCGGTACTTGTGTTCGCTGCTGAACGAGCCGGTCAGACACAGCACGACCCAGATGTTGCCGTCGCGATCGAACTTCGACCCGAACGCATATTCGTGATAGTCGCCGCCGATGTGCCAGTCGTCGTTGACGGTCTCGAACTGGTCCGCCTTGCCGTCGCCGTTGGTGTCCTTCAATCGCGAGACCTCGCCGCGCTGCGTGGCATACAGCCAGCCGTCGCGCTGGGCGATGCCGAGCACTTCATGCAGGCCGTGCGCGAAGCGCGTCCACTTCACATCCTTCGGGGGATCGGCGAACGGCGTGTCGACCAGCCAGATCTCGCCACGCCGGGTGGACACAGCCAGTTTGCCATCGGGCAGCAGCTCAATCCCGCCGGCTTCGAGCATGATCTCCTTGGGGATCTCAAACGGGATCAGCCGGTAATAATCGTTCTCGACGGGCGGCTTGCCCTGAGCGTCAGCCCGCGCCGACAACACGATCAAGCCCAGGGTGATCAGCGAAACGAAGCGGAACATGAACTCAATCCTTCACGGAGACTCGGGAGTTGCGGGCGGTGGAGTTGTGGGCGGCGACGGCTCCCAATCGGACAGCTTGACGACATTGGGCATGTTCGGCGCGAGGGCGTTGGCAAGGCGGTCGTCAGCGGTGACAAACGGGCAATTGAGTCGCTTGGCGAGCGCCAGAAAACACGAGTCATAGACCGTGCGATCCGTTTGCATGGCGATGTTGTACGCCTCATGCAACAGGCTCTCAGTGGATGTCACCCGCCACGGCAGCCGTTGCAATCCGTCAATGACGAGCGCGGCATCATCGGAAGTGATCACATTCTTTCGGCGCTTCTTCCAGATGATGTTGCCCATCTCGACGAACAACAGATCGGGAGCAAAGCAAATCAATCGCTGCGCCTTCCATTCGTCTCGGATCAATTTGGCGATGTCGTCGAGTGGTTCGTCGATGAACCACTTCACAACGACGCTGCTGTCGATCACGAGTTCTCCGCTCATCGGTCGCGATCCTCTCGAATCGAATCGACGCTGTCCGGCTGGCGTCCGTACGTCTGCGACATGTGCCGCTTGATCGCCGCAACGTTGTCAAATGCCGACTCAAACGCAGTGCCCCGCTCGCGAGCCAGCGCGTCCCGCAAGAGGGCATCCACGGTTTGCCGATGTCGAGCCGCCTCGGCCTTGATGTACTCAACCAAATCAACGGGCAGTTCCAAAGTGGCGTTCATGATGACTTCTCCTGTACGACCATTCCGAAAGTGTTCACCGGTCGCGGTCCTCACGGATCAGCGGCACAGAATCGGGTTGGCGTCCCGTCCTTTCAAAGATGGCTTGTCGATTGGCTTTGATTCGCTCAAACACGGCGCGGCGATCGGCGAGCATTTGTTCTCGATCTACTTTCGCTCGCGGCTCCACCCGGCTGTTGGCCAACAACTCAGGAATCGTCGCGAAGCCTGCGGCCATCGCTTGAGACTGCAACTGTTCGTAAAGGCTGTCTGGAAAATCGACGATGTGACTCATGATTCCGGTCCTTTCGAAAGCTTTGCGAGCCCGAGACTTTCTGCTCTCACCACACATAGTCTTGCGTGAGGACCACCTTGCCGCCAGAGAGTTGTACCGGGACGAGCAGTTCCCATTTGTCACCGGCTTGGCGGAGCGTGGGCTCGCCGCCGTTTCCGTTGGCGACGACGAGCTTCATCGTCCAGAAGCCGTCCAGTTTGAATTCGCCCTTGGAGAGCTTCTCGACCTTGGACGCCACCGCCGCGCGGTAGTACAGCGGCCCGTCGGATGTGCCTGCGAGGGTCAGCGTCCGGCGCAGGTTCGCGAACGGTTGGCCATCCACCTTCAGCGGGGTCGGTTGATCTTCGACGGTGACTCCAGCGAACGAATAACGGAACGTCGGCTGCTGCTTCGCGTCGAGCTTATAGCCGAGGAACCGAAAGCCGTTCTCCCGCGCCATGCCCGTCGGCCACGGATCGTTCGGTGAGGCGAGTTTGGCCAGCGGCGCGTTCGGGGCCAGCGCGACCAAATGGTCACCCAGCGGTGCCTGATATCCTTCGCCACGTCCCGTCCAGTGACGCGAGGCGTCGATGAATGCGCCGTGCCAGATCAGGGCGAGTCGCATGTCGTTCGCGTCCCAGGCGAGATTGACCCGTTCGGGGAAGCCGACGCCGATCGCGCGCGAACCGCCGCCCTCGATGAAGTTGCGGTAGAGGATCGGCTCGTCCACCGGCTTCAATTCGATCGGCTCGCGCACCAGGCCGACGGGAACGGCCGCCTTGCCTCCGTCGGCCAGGTAGAGCCGGACGGCGGCGATTTGCAGGTCGACATCCGCGTTCAGGACGTCGCGGATCGTGGCCTTGCCGAACGGCCACGGCGCGGGCATGCGCGTCCCCGGCCGGTAAAGCTGCGGATCGCGGAGATACCGATCCACCCATTCGGGCCGCAATCGCTGGTGCATCGTGGTCAGGTTCATCGCGCGGATGCCGACCGACGGATGCGGGCCGAAGTCGTGGCACTTGATGCACGACAGCGCCTGACCTCCCACCAGATGCCGGCCCGCCGCTTTGATCCGGTACTCCGGTTCAGGGAACTCGACCAGCGGCAATGGGTCGAGGTTCAGATCGACGGCCGCGAACGCCTCGACCAGCGGTTCGACATTGTTCCCGCCGAACTTCGGCATCTTGACGACCATGTAGTTCTTGCGGTCCTCGGCCCCGTTCAGCAGCACCTGCTTCAACCATTCCGGACGGAGCTTGTCGCCGACGCCAGTCAGCAGCGGCGGCAGACGTCCCTCGTCACCCATCTCCTTCTGCGTCGATTCGAAATACGTGTAGCGAGCCTCTTCCACGCCCCCCAACGCTCCCCGCTTGTGACAGGCGTAACAGTTCAGCGAGGCGAGTGTCCGATGCACCTTTTCGACCGCGGTTTCCTTCGTCGTTGCCTTGAGCGCCACCGCCAGCGCGGACCGTTGTTTGCCATTCAAACCGAACCGGGGCAACTTGCCGGTGACGTTCTCCGCCAGGCAACCGGTGGCACCGATCAGTTCGTCCAGCGGCTTGGCTTTCAGTTCCGAGGCGATCGGCTGATCGATCTGCTTCAGTTGGTGGCACGACGCGCAGCCGAGCGAGCCGAACAGTTTGCGACCCTGTTCCACCAGCGAGGGATTGATCGCGAAGCCCGGGCCGTTGGCCACGGGCTCGGGATCTTTCGCGGCGATCGAGATGAAGCTCGCGATCGACTGCTGCTTGATCCCCACGCCCGAGATCTCCAGATCGAGCGACCATTCACCGCCCCCTTGATAATAGTCGACGATGATCGGATGGAAGCCGACATCCAACACCTTC
>JANMLE010001915.1:0-5110 GCA_031372385.1 Planctomycetota bacterium
GTGAATCGCCAGCAGTTTGCAGGCGATGGCCTTTTCAGCAGGCGGTGCGTCGGAGCGGAGCAGGGCGATCAGTTCGCGCTCCTTGTCCGGAGACGAATTGCGATCGTCAGCCGGCGCGCTCGCGGCGTTTAACAGGAGACACGTGGCCAAGAGGGCGACGGACCCGAGGGGTTGCCGAAGGTGTTGCATGAGTATGGTCCGGGGAGAGTGGGTGGTGGATCGTGTGTAGTGGATGGCAGCCGCGGTGCGGCGATGGTTGATAGTAGCTGAACTCGCAAGAGTTCAGAGGATTGCCGAAACCGGCTGAATTCTTGCGAATTCAGCTACGTGAAGAAGAAGACGGACGGATTGAAAATCCGTCCTACGGTTTCGGCTTACAGCCGCCACGGTTCGCGCAGCGCTTCCGAGCGCAGGCGGTTGGCTTGCGCGTCGTCGATGAACTCGTGCGTCGTGTTGTCGTACTTCACCTGACGGCCGAGGTAAAGCGCGATGTTCGCCGCGTGGCACGCGATGTGCGCGTTGCAGGCTGCGTCGGCGTTCCCCTTCGGTTGGCTGCGGGTCTTCACGCAGTCCACGAAATCGCGCACGTGGTACGTCGCCGGATAGCCGCCGATTTCGGCGACGGCGCGACCCGCGAGCAGTTCCGGGGAACTCAACACGAGCTTGCCACTGTCGCCCGCTTCGACCCAACCGGTCTCACCTTCGAACCGGACCGGGCACGAACCGAGGGGAATCCAACCGGTTTCGCGATAGATCAACTCGGTGCCGTTCTCGTAGACCGCGACCAGTTGACCATCCTTCGGTGCGTTGTAGACGACGGGCGGCGGACAATCGCCGACGGCCCATTGGCAGAGGTCGACACAGTGCGAGCCCCATTCGAGCACGCCGCCGCCAACCAAGCCGCCACCCTTTTCAAAGTTGAAGCCATCGAGTTGCTTCGCATTGAACGGACGCCAGGCGGCGGGGCCGAGATACGTGTCCCAGTCGACGACCTCCTTGTTCGGTTCGGTCTCGGGGACCAGCCAGCCACTCATCATCGCCTGCATGCCGGCCGGATGAGCGAACACCTTTTTGATTTTGCCAAGCTTGCCGGTGCGGGCCAGTTCGCAGGCGAACGCGAAGTGCGGCAGGTTGCGACGCTGCGTCCCGGCCTGGAAGACGCGGCCTGTCCGGCGCATGGTCTCGGCCAGGATCAGGCTCTGGGCGATGTTCTTCGTGCAGGGCTTTTCGCAATACATGTCCTTGCCGGCCTTCGCGGCAGTCATCGCGGCGGTCGCGTGCCAGTTGGGTCCGGTGGCGATCAGCACCGCATCAATGTCCTTGCGGTCGAGCAGCTCGCGGAAGTCGCGGTACATGTCGCACTTGTCGTTGCCGTACTTGGCGTCGGTCATCTTCTTGACCGCGGTCCGACGTGCCTCTTTCACATCGCACACCGCGACGAACTGCACGTCCTTCTGTTCGAGGAAGCAGCCGAGATCGTACGTGCCGCGGTTGCCGATCCCGATCCCTCCCACGATCACCCGCTCGCTGGGGGCGGTAAATCCGTCCAGCCCGAGGGCCGAACTGGGGATGATCTGCGGTGCCATCACGGCCCCACCGACCGAAAGTGCCGACTTCAAAAACTGACGCCGGGGAACCTGCTTGGCTTTGTGCGACATGACTGCGCTCCTGATCGGGGGGACGCCGGAGAACCACCACCCGGACATGTTGTGGGTGTGACGAGAGGATACCGACGCGACCTTCGGCTTGCCACGCTCCGCACCGTGAAACGGTTCGGCGGGGAGAAAGCCGGCACCCACGAATCACGCGAATGCCTTGGAAGCCTGTTGAAGAAGGCTTTGAGGACGTCTCCGACAAAAGTAGCAGGCACGCTCCGCGTGCCGTCCGCACTCGCGAAGTCTGTAGGGCCATTTGGTAAACGGCACATGGAATGTGCCTACTACTTTGACTTTTGTCGGAAGCGTCTTTGAGGGAGGGCGAAGCTCCCGCTGAGCCGCGATGAACAAGCGGCTTTATTTGTGGATTCGGCTCGGTGGAAGTTTCGCCCTCCCTTTTTCAACACGGTGTTAATCCGACGGCGCCGACTCGACCGGGGATGTTGTGCGTCAGTTCAGTCTTGTCAGCCCGGAGGGCGGCAGATCGTAGCCCACGGCGCAAGCCGTGGGGGGATCGGTGGCGGACTCTACCAGCCCGGAGGGCGACACATCGAAGGATGCGGAAGGTTCATCGAAGTATCGCCCTCCGGGCTAATGCGCCCTCTTCGCCACTCAACCCACGGCTCGCGCCGTGGGCTACGATCTGCCGCCCTACGGGCTGAAGAACTGTCATCAGACTTCAGCGACGAAACAGCCAGGTGAGCAGCCTGTTGAGAACGCCGTAGCACGGACGCCCCGTCCGTGAGTTCCAGTTGGGATTCGCTCGGACGAGGCGTCCAAGCTACGTTTTTCAACACGCTGCTAACTTCCGCAGTGGCATCACACCAGTTGCTTCCGGAAGCGGGCCAGGCTGAGGGTCATGATTGCCAGGCAACAGATGGTCAGGCCGACCACTTGCGGCAGCAGGTCGGACAGGTCCGCGCCGCGCAGGATGATGCCGCGCAGGATCTCCAGGAAGTAGGTCGCGGGAATCGCGAACGACACCGCGTAGATCGGCAGCGGCATCTCACTGCGGGGGAACATGAAGCCGGAGAGCAGCACCGTTGGCAGCATCAGCAGAAACGCGAACTGCATCGCCTGAAGCTGCGTCCTCGCCAATGTCGAGACCAGCAGGCCGAGTGCCAGCGCGCAAATGATGAACAGCATCGACAGTCCCATCAGCAGGAACAGGCTGCCGTGAATGGGGACGCCGAAGACGAAGACCATCACCGTCAACACGATCACCATTTCGAGCGTGCCGATGCAGGCATACGGAACGAGTTTCCCCATCAGCAATCCGACGCGGCCGACGGGTGTCACGAAGAGTTGTTCGAGTGTCCCCAACTCACGCTCGCGCACGATAGCGAACGAGGTCAGAAACAACGTCACCAATTGCAGGATGATCCCGACCAGACCCGGCACGAAGAAGTGCGAGCTTTCCAAGTCGGGGTTGTAGAGCAACCGCGTCCGCATCTCGATTGGCATCGCCACATGTCCCGTCGGATCGCGCGACGGCACCACCGGCAGCGATTCGGCGAACGGCCGCGTGATCCGGAACGACAGGTTCACACCCAGCAATTGGGACACCTGCTGGGCCCGGTTGGCGACTTGGGAATCGCTCCCGTCGATCAGGACTTGCACCGCAACTTGTTTCCCGCGCAACAGCCGGTCCGAGTAATCAGGCGGAATCCGGACACCCACCTTCGCGCGTCCCGACACCAGCGCGCGACGAAACGATTCATCGTCGTACACGGCGTCGAGGATCGCGAACGACCGCGTGTTCCGAAAGCCGTCGATCAATTCGCGCGACGCCTGACGGCCATCGAGGTTGAACACGACCGTCGGGATGTTTTCGATCTCCTGCTGAATCGCATAGCCGAAGATGGTCGTCTGCAGCACGGGGACAACGAGCATGAACAGGATCGTCGCCGGATCACGGCGGATGTGCGAGAACTCCTTGAGCAGCATCGCCACGAATCCGCGGGTGGCGCGGCGGCCGGGATCGGGGAGGGGCGGGCTGAGGGGCGAGGGGTGAGGGACGAGGGGCGGCGCATCAACAACCGCTGGGACGGGAATCTCGTAGTCCGGACGCCCACGTCCGGACGTGGGCGTCCGGACTACAGACTCTGATGCGGCCTTCCCGCGCGCAGACTCTTCCTCGGCCCGAGTCAGCGTGACGAACACATCCTCCAGCGTCGGTTCAATTGGCCGCAGATGAACGCTGTCCGCGGAGACGTGCAGCGCGTCGAGCATCCCGGCTTCCGACAATTGGTCCGACGCCAGCACGTGAATCGCCTGGCCAAACAGCGTCGCATCGACCACGCCGTCGACGTGCCTCAGCTTGGACAGGATCTCCGTCGGCGCGGCGATCTCCAGTTCGAAGCGCCGCGTTCCCGGCGGCGTGACCGCTGGAAGCTGCTTCAACGCGGCGGGCTTGCCGCAGACGATCAGCTTCGACTGGTAGATGTATCCGACATCGCTGCACCGTTCGGCTTCGTCCATGTAGTGCGTGGTGACGAACAGCGTCACGCCACGGCCAGAAAGTTCGAACAGCAGATCCCACAGATCGCGCCGCGCCACCGGATCGATGCCGGCCGTCGGTTCGTCGAGGAACAGCACATCGGGTTCGTGGATCAGCGCGCACGCCAGGGCTAGCCGCTGTTTCCAGCCGCCCGACAACGTCGAGGCGAGTTGATCGATCCGGTCGCCGATCCCCGTCAGTTGCTGCACGGCGCGCGCGCGGTCGGCCAGCCGGTCTCCGGTCAGCCCGTAGATCCGGCCGTAAAACTCGATGTTCTCACGCACGCTCAGGTCACCGTACAGGCTGAACTTTTGGGACATGTACCCGATGCGCCGCTTGATCGACTCGGCCTCGCGATGAACGTCGTAACCGAGCACCGTCGCGGACCCGGCCGACGGTTCGAGCACGCCGCACAGCATTCGGATGATGGTCGACTTCCCGCTGCCGTTCGGCCCGAGCAGCCCAAAGATCGCGCCGCGCTGAACCTGCAGGCTCACGTCGCTGACGGCCGTCAATGTGCCGAAGCGGCGGGTCAGGTGCCGCACATCAATCACGGGTTCCGTCATGCGGTGTCCAGTTCGCTCGTGCTGATGTCGTGCGCCGACTGTGGCGATGCGGTGCGTCTACTGTAGTCCCGCCGCTCCGCCGAGGGGACGTCCGGTCGGCGGAGCGACCGGACTACAGTAACGTCATCACCGTTTCAACCACACATCCGCGGCCATTCCCGGACGCAGGCGGTCTCGACCGGCATCCAATGTGACCTTGATGCGAAACACCTGTTTGGAACGTTCCTCGGGCGTCTGCACGTTGCCCGGCGTGAACTCGGCCTGTCGCGCGACGAACGTGATCCGCGCCGCGAACCGCTCGCCGGGAAAGCTGTCGACCGTCACGTCGACCGGGTCGCCCACTTTGACGGACAGACGATTCTCCGGCACATAGGCGCGGACCCAAAGCT
>JANMLE010001925.1:0-2972 GCA_031372385.1 Planctomycetota bacterium
ATTGAGCCACGGGGATTCCGTGCCGTCGTTGGAGGAGTGTCTGCGGCAATGGCGGGCCGACGGTGAGTTTCAAGAGACCGTCGCCGATGTGCGTCAGAGCCTCGACGACTGTGCCAATGGTCGTGTCAAACCGCTCGACCAGGCCTTCGACGATGTGCGACTGGGACTGGCTCGATGATCTGAATATGCCGGGATACCCACTGTTTGGAGTTTGATCATGACAGCTCACGCCACTGGAACCTTGATTGACGCGGTCATCCAGCTCGATCAGCCAATCAATCTGCCGAATCGCACCCGCGTGAATTTGAGCATTGAACCGGTTGAAGAACCGGCGGTCAGTTCCAGAGTCGCGTTTGAGTCTTTCAAACGACTGATCGACGAGCATCCGATTCGGTCCGGTGGACGACACTACACGCGAGACGAGTTGCATGAACGCCGTTGACACGAATGTCTTGGTCTACTCTGTTGACCAAGATGAACCGGCCAAGCAGGCCAAAGCGATCGAATTGCTCGACCGTTTGACGCAGCCGCCCGTGGAAACGGTGCTGCTGTGACAGGCCGCTGGCGAATTCTTGAGTTGCCTGCGCCGCTGGCAATCCGCCGACCGCGTCAGTTCGGCCGACGTGGAACAATACCTCAATCGAGCGTTGGCGATGTTTCCGCTGCTTCTGCCAACCCATTCCGTGCTGGGCCGCGCCTTGGAACTCCACTCCCGGTACAGCCTCTCTCATTGGGACAGCATGTTGCTGGCGGCCTGCATTGAGGCAGGTGTCACCACGCTGTACTCCGAAGACTTCGGCGCTGGCACGATTTACGACACCGTGACGGTGATCAATCCATTTGCCTGATTCCTGATGCGCGGAGGTGTGGCACGTCCAGAGTTTTCGATGGGCGTGGTCTTCTCAAAGTGGGGAAGCGTCATCCTCCAACACCACGCCCTTCACAAAGCTTCAGGGCGTGCCACACTTGTCACGTCTTCTTTGGTCGTGCCACCCCGCCCAATCAAATGTCATCGTCCGACCACTTGGTCGTCTCACGGGATCGCCGCGTCTTCCTCTGGATAGTGCGGATCAAGGTCTTCCGCTGGAGGAACGGTTTCTTCGATAACGTCCGCGCCATACTTCTCCGCGAGAAACCGCTCGCGATAGAGGTAATAGGCTGCTTGGCAGACATTTGACGTAAAATATGCATTGAATCCACCGCCGACGGCTGCTCCTGCCAATGGCAGAATCTGAGCCAGCTTGTCCTTGGTTAGGCGTATCCCAAGGGCCTTTGAAATCTGTTGGATAAGCTGAACGAACGCGCGTTGCTCTAACTGCTTCCATGCTCGCTTCTTTGCCACGTCTTCCGCAATCTTGACGAGCTGCGCCATTGCGAGTGCCTTGGCTGCGTCAGTGGGGGAAGATGCCAGCCCTAAAACATTCATGGCGAATAGCCGTTCCTCCTGCAACGAGATGTCGAAGCCGTAGTACGTCGCATACTCCCCGATCGCGCGTAGGTTGAGCGTGATGAGCGCTGCAACGTCGGGTGGGATACCTGGCAGACCAAGTGCGCCCAAGCCAGCACCTTCAACGAGGGCGATACCTTTGTATTTGGCGTCCAGCCATCCAACCACTCTGTCAATGTCCTGAAGTTCCATGCAGAAGATATCCGCCGCCACGTGAATGTTTTCGTGGCCAGCTTTGCGAAATTCGGTGTAAATTGACTCTCGTGCAACGCTCCACTGCGCAACGTCATTGCAGACGCTCACGATGCCTTGGATTGAGGACTTGATTACGTGACCGAGTCCGGGGGTGGCAAGAATCAGATCGCCCGCCTTATCGAGTGGCCAATTCACGAGTGCCATTGCTTGGCCGAACCACCCGACCTCTGGGTTCTTCCAAATGTGGATCTCACGCAGCGCATGCTGATCGTATTCTGAGGAATTCATCGTGCTGACAGCCTAATGCGTAGACAAACCGATGCTATTTACGAAAGAAGAATCGGATGATGAGCAACAGGATGCCAATTGGAATCCCAACAAAGACGAATAAAACGCCAATTACGGCCAAGGAACCAAAATTGTCTTCCAGAGCGCGTTCCAACCCAGGACAAAACTCGAAGACAACGCTGACGAGAATGAAGATCACAATTAGGCAGCCGCAACCTAAGTTTTTCATGCAAAGCCTCGGCGGTGGCAGCAAGCGCTCATGGGCCGCCTAACGACCAGTTTAAGCCGCACGGACAAGCGGCGCAAGCGGTTTGAATCGAGGGGGAAAAGCTCCCCACTGACATCGGTGAAACGATGCGCATGTTTGGAAGGCAAATCAAGCAACGACACAATTCCGCGTATTCTTCGTTCAGTCGTTCCTGACGGAGTTTTGTCGGATGGGTAGTGAGGTCGGAGTCTTCGATCCCGGAATGCCGAATCACCACGCTGGAAAACCTCGTGCGGGTAGGCCGTCGTGGAGCGGACGGCTTCGGCGTACTTCACGCCGCATGATAGGCCTCGATAGGGGGGAGGGCTTCTTTGCCCAAGTGGGCTCACCAAAATCAGTTGATCCACGAACACAAACTCGCTGACGTTGACCAGCACCCGGTAGAGATTCTCTTAGCCGTGCTTCTCGGCATAGGTCGAGAACTCGGCTCGCTTGCGAGTCGGCTTGTCACGCGGTCTCCTGGGATTCCAAACCAGACGGCTGCCGCCCCTTCACCAAGAGTTGCTGGCGAATGGAGACCAGCTTCGGACGATTCAATTGCAACAAGTGCTCCGTCACGCGGCCGATGTCTGTCTTCGGAACGATCAATCCGTCCCGAAGTTCAAAGTGATCCAGCCAGCGGTCTTGGCGAGGATGAAACAACCGCACGATCCGACCGGCATCGGGATCAACGGAGGCGAAGGCATCGGGCGGACTCAACGGTGTGTTGGGAGCAGGATTCCACGATCCGCCCCGATAGGTGCGCAACTGCGTGAGCCGCCCGCGCGCATCATA
>JANMLE010000016.1:0-5893 GCA_031372385.1 Planctomycetota bacterium
ATTCACTGGATCTGTCCCCGTTTCCCTGACCAGCCCAACGAAGACGAGAGGGACTAAACGATGAGCACGCTGGCTGAGATCGAAGCTGCCGCTGATGGGCTACCTGTCGAGCAAAAGGAGCAACTCCTGGTGTTCTTGGCGACGCGCCTGCGTGCCGCCGGAGCCGAACCTCCCGAGCCGCGTCAGTTCTCCCGTGAAGTTGTCGCGGAGTGGATCGCGGAAGATGAGGCGGATCTGCGGCGGTTTCAGGAGCAGCCATGAGACTGTTCCTCGACACGAGTGTGCTGCTGGCCGCCTGTGGATCGACGAAGGGTGCCTCTCGTGAAATCTTCCGGCTGGCTCCGCTCAACAATTGGATGCTGATCACGACACCGTACGTCCTGGATGAGGCGAACCGTAACCTGCCTTTGCTGCCCGACGACGCCGCATCTCAGTGGCCGACGCTTCGCCCCGAGTTGGTTATTCGAGACGACGTGTTGACACTCCATCAAGGAGTGGTCTTTCCGGTGGCCAAGGACCGCCCCGTGCTCTTCAGTGCCCTGGCTTGGACGGATGTCTTGCTGACTCTCGACCGCACTGACTTCGCCACGTTGCTGGGCGATGAGTTCTACGGACTTCCGGTGTTAAAGCCCGGAACATTCCTCGAACGCGAGCGAAGCCTTGGCCGACTGCTTCCGCGCGTTTCGTAACGCTCAGTCGCCCAACTTCTGCGACACAGCCAGCTTGGTCGATACGAGATCGTGGTGAAATCACTCGTAACACGCCCCGTCCCCGAATCCTGCTCTGCCGCCTGCCGCTTGGCACGCTCCTTGAAGTAGCGCGGCGTGGCGGTCATGAACAGCCGCTTGGACGCCTTGATCTTCTTGCCATCCAGCACGGTCGCGAACTCACCCTCAATGTCGCCAGCCAGACGGTGGGCTTCGTCGCAGATCACCAGATCGAATTTCTTCGTCTTGCCAGTCTGCGCGGCCGCGATTCGGTTGGACGATTGGTACGTGGCAAACACCACGGCCGGGCGCTTTCGCCGCTGCTGGAGGAAGTGCCGAATCTGCTCGGGATCGGTTGTCGGCTTCACCGCAAGATCGGCTGCCGACTGGATCATCTCGTCTGCGTTTTTCCGACCAACCGTCTCATCGGAACAGACGATGAGCGTGTCGAAGTCCGCTGCCGAGTTGCGGCCCCACTCGGCCAGGTTCTGCTGCACCAGCGAGAGCGACGGAACGAGCACCAGCGTGAGAGAACTCTGCAACCGCTCGGCGATCCGCAGTGCCGTGAGCGTCTTGCCCGTGCCGCAGGCCATGATGAGTCGGCCTCGGTCATGCTCTTGCTCTCGAAACCCGTTGACCACGGCGTCAATCGCAGCCGCTTGATGAGGTCGTGCCGTCCACCGAGGCAGCCGTGCGGCGGTTCCTCTAATTTGAATCGGCCACTGAACTTCTTCCGTCAAGAAATGACCACGCAGGACCAGCCCCACCGGCTTCTCTTGACCGTGCAGCGTCCGGCGAGCCGTGGTTCCAATGTCATCCGTCGTGGCCATGAGCAGTCGATAGGCAAACTGCGGACGGTTCGATTCGGATAGGAACGAGTCGATTTCTCGCTTGGGAATCGCGCGGTCGGGATGATCGGCCTTGGACTGAATCGCCCACAATTCCCCCGTCCGCGTGCGAGCGACGAGGTCGATTCCCGCATCCGTTCCCCACCGCTCTGGCCACTCCTTCCACAGCCAGACTTGGTCGAACTGACCGCGATACCGGGGCGCGTTTTCCAAAAACCACTGGCACAGCCACTCGAAGTCGCCACCAAACGTCGTCCCCTCGGCATCACGACGAATCTTCGCCTCAATGTACTCAAACGTGCCTGGGATTAAGGCGCGATCAGAAGGATCGTCAGCACCAACCACGGCATGAAATCCTGTCAGGGGAAGCTCAAAGAGTGACATCCACGTGAATCAGCATGCGCCGAACACCTATCATCGGCAATGATCCCGACGCCGTGTGTCTCAGGTCTTTCCGCCATTCAAGACGTGCTCCCACAGGCTGACGGATTCCACCGCAGACGTCGCTGCCGCCAGCGGTGAGATGCTTTCTTGCGTCACTTCCGTAGCCGCTCGCCGGTTCGACTCCCGCACGGCATCGCAAGCGACGGCTAGGCGACTTCGCGAAGCCGATTCGACCGGCTGCAAGATGCTCGGCATGATCGGCGAGGGCCTGCCGGTTCTCACCCGTCAGCCGTGGCCAACACCCGAACAGACGAGCCCGTTGTATTTATGAAATCAAAGCGTTCGTCATCCCGCTCCCCCCTCTTGCCGAGCAATCCGCGATCGTGGAGCGAGTGGAGTCTCTGCTGACGACCTGCCGCGCGCTGGAAGCGGAGATCGAGCACTCCCGCACCCACGCCGCCCACCTCCTCCAAGCCGTCCTCAAAGAAGCCTTCGCCCCCGCCGCCTCATGAGCCTCGAAGTTCAAGTCGTCGCACTCGCCGCCCAGGCACGCCGCCCCTGTCGGGGCGGCTTTCGTTTATTTCGTCTCGTTCGTAGCCACTTAGTCACTCCACTTCCGCACAAGGGATGAAGTCGACGCTCACATGCCGGTGTCTTGCCGATTGCAACTCTGGGCCCACCAGTACTTCCGTGTTGTAACTTCTTCCGCTGCGGTGAGGGCTTGTTGGGTGTGTCACACGGTCTGTCCGGCAGCATTGGCCGACGTGGTGGGGCGAAGATGACGTTCAGCGGTGTTTTCGCGAATCGCGCGTCCGGTTCAGCGGTTTGGCACCGGCGTTGCTTTCATTCTCATCCATCACTCGGGCTGTGCGGCGGACAACACGCGGCGACCGGCCCGGTGATGCGATTGGATTCAGGAACTCACAAGGCAACTCGAAAAGGACTGATTCAAATGTTGGTACTCACCCGCAAGCGGACGGAATCGATCAAGATCGGCGAAGACATTGTCGTCACCGTGATCCATACCTCGGCCGGCTCCGTCAAACTGGGAATTCAGGCTCCCGCCAATGTCCGCGTGCTGCGGGCGGAACTCAGCGATCGGCCGATGAACCCGGTGGGGCCCGTGACGCAGGTGGCTCCGATGGACCAAATGGATGTCGATGCGGGTCAGGAACTGGATGATGACCTGCTCGCGGGCTTCGTACTCTGGGCCTAACTGTTCCTGAACCAGTTCAGTGACGACGACGTGGCGGCGCTCGTCGCATCGTTGGACCGACGGTACGACGTGGCGCTGGCATCCGAACCGGCCACCGGGTCCGATGCCAATGACCGAACGGTCATGATGCTGGAGGCCATTGCTCTTTAACCCGGATTATTCATGACTTGAACCACGAAATACTCGAAACACACGAAAGTCAGGAGGTAGAGTCGAATGTCATCAGAAACACTGTGTCGTTTCACGTGCGCACTGGCATGTCACGCATGCCTGACTCACCGTATTCCTTTCGTGTGTTTCGTGTGTTTCGTGGTGAATAATCCGGGTTAGGGGCGGTGCGGCAACAACGTCAGAGAGTTGCCCGCCGCGAAGCGACCGTTGTCTGTTCACTCCCGTCCAAGAGTCCTCCGCATTCGCGCTCCTTTTGATTCGCGCGGAAATCGTTTTGGTCCGCGCGAATCAAAAGGAGCGCGAATGAGTCGGCGAAGCCGTGAGACCGGGCCGTGGCAGGGCGGGCCGAGCTTGCAGGCGGCGCGGGAATTGCTTTGACTGGTTGCGGTCGTGCTGCGTCCGGAAGCCGGTGGGAAAACGTGGGGCGGGCACGACCGACCGTCGTGTTCTCGGGGAAAAGGCGGGCAGGAGTGCCCGTCCTGCGTGCTCTTGACGTCCCACGTGCTGTTCAACCGGCCGCCAGACGACGGCAGCAATTCACATCGCCCCGGAACACTTGGGAACACGGCACTCCATGACCATTCGCGTTGCGCTCCACCATGTGACTGAGTACCGTTACGACAAGCCGATCAACCTGGGGCCGCAGGAGGTGCGGTTGCGGCCGGCTCCGCATTGCCGGACTCCGGTGCCGAGTTATTCGCTGAAGATCGAACCGCCGGAGCACTACATCAATTGGCAGCAGGATCCGCACGGGAACTTTGTCGCCCGGCTGACGTTCTTGAAGCCGACGCGCACGTTTCGGGTGGCGGTCGATCTGCTCGCCGAGATGACGGTCATCAACCCGTTCGACTTCTTCATCGAACCGGCGGCCGAGCAGTTTCCGTTTGAGTACGCGCCCGACCTCGCGAATGACCTCGTGCCGTTTCTCGAACGGTTGCCGGTCGGGCCGCAGTTGGCGAAATATCTAACGACCATCAATGTCGCGCCGCGGAAGACTGTCGACTTCCTGGTCGATCTCAATTTGAAGTTGCAGCGCGATGTCCGTTATTTGATCCGGTTGGAACCGGGGGTGCAGACTCCGGACGAGACGCTGGAAAAGGGATCGGGGTCGTGCCGCGATTCGGCGTGGCTGATGGTGCAGATTCTGCGCAGCTTCGGACTCGCGGCACGGTTCGTGTCGGGGTATCTGATTCAACTGCTGCCCGACGTGAAGCCGCTCGAAGGGGCGGCGGGAGCACCGCACGACTTCACCGATCTGCATGCGTGGGCCGAGGTCTTTCTGCCGGGCGCCGGTTGGATCGGGCTCGACCCGACATCGGGACTGTTGACGGGCGAAGGTCACATTCCGCTCGCGGCGACACCGGCTCCGCAGACGGCGGCTCCGATCAGTGGCTGCGTCGATGAATGCGAAGTGAAATTCGCCGTCGAAATGAATGTCACGCGGGCTCACGAAGACCCGCGCGTGACGAAGCCGTACACCGATTCACAGTGGGACGAGATCGACCGACTCGGGCATGTCGTGGATGAGCGGCTGCGGCGCGGCGACGTGCGGCTGACGATGGGGGGCGAGCCGACGTTCGTGTCGATCGACGACATGGAAAGCCCCGAGTGGAACACCGGTGCCGTCGGTCTGCACAAGCAACAGCTCTCCATGGAATTGATCCAGCGGCTGCGGATGCGGTTCGGGGCGGGAGGCCTGCTGCACTTCGGTGAGGGCAAGTGGTATCCGGGCGAGTCGCTGCCGCGGTGGGCCTACACGTGTTTGTGGCGGAAGGACGGGCAGCCGATCTGGTCGAACTCGAAATGGCTGGCGGGGGGCGAGCCTGATTCGAAATTGACCGTCGATCGTGCGGGACTGTTTATCGCGGAAGTGTCGCGGCACCTGCATATCGATCCGCGGTGGATTCAGTCGGCATACGAAGACGTTTGGAAAGCGGTCGAACAGGAACACAAGCTGCCGGTCGATGTGGATGCCCGCAAGTTTGATCTCGATGCGGACGAAGACCGGCTTCGGCTGGCGAAGATCGTTGAACAGGGGCCGACTCGCAAAGCGGGGTATGTGCTGCCGCTGACGCGCGCGTGGTGGCAGGCGAAGGCCGGATGGGCCAGCGGGCCGTGGCCGCTGCGAGCGGAACGGCTCTTCCTGTTGCCGGGCGATTCGCCGATCGGGCTGCGTCTGCCGTTGGACTCGTTGCCAATCGGCGGACCGGCGAGTGCGACGATGCTCTATCCGGTCGATCCGTTTGCGGACCGACAGCCGTTGCCGGGATATGCCGAGTTGCGGCAGGGGACTCAACACGGGCCGCTCGACTTTCCCGAAGTGACGATCACGGAACAGGGACGCAACGTCACCAACCCGCAGCGTGCGCGAGGGGACGAACTCAGTAACCCGACGCGTGAGCGAGGGCGGGCGCTCGATGCGACGAAGGACGACACGGAATCCACGCTGTTGGGAGCGCCCGCCCTCGCTCACGCTTCGGGTTACTCAGTGGTTCGCACCGCGCTGTGCATCGAGCCGCGCAACGGTCGGCTGCATGTCTTCATGCCACCGGTTGAGACATTGGAAG
>JANMLE010000017.1:0-2055 GCA_031372385.1 Planctomycetota bacterium
GACGTTGATCCCTCACGCGGCCCGCAGTGAGTCGTTTGCGTTTAACCGCTACGGCAACGGCGTGCGCGCAGGTGGGGGCGAACCGTTGTTCTCACGCACGCCGGTGGCGTAGCGGTTAAACGTCTCTGGTAAGGCCGCGCGCGACATCACCAAACTGTCACGCTGCCGCGATGACAAGCCCTTCCGGGCGTCACGCGCTCCGGTTGCGGGGCTTGCACAACCGCCAGAATCGTCTCCATCGGAACTGAGCCGCGCTCGCGGTGTGCCTGTTCGGACGGTCAAGCCGGTCCATGAGCGGGGAATTGTTGCCAAATCGAATCATTCCCAAGACACCCGGAAAATGTGAAGTATGATTCACTCCGAAACATGCCCCGTGGTGGCTGTCCGTATCCCTTGTCCCCGGTCCGCCGACCGGGCCCGCAACACGCGATGAACCGTACGATGCAACCCGCACAGGATCAGCACTGTTCGCAATCCCCGGCCGGGCGGCGGCACATCCTGGTCGTTGACGACGACCCGTTGTTTCGCAGCCTGATGGTCGGTGTGCTGCGGCGCGACTTTGATGTCAGCGTCGCCTGCGAAGGAGCTGACGGCTTCAACCGTGCCCTGGAGCGCAAGCCGGATGTCATGGTCCTCGATCTGCAGATGCCGGGTTGGGATGGCCTGAAAACACTGCGGACCTTTCGCGCCCATCCCGCGCTGGCCGGCATCAAAGTGATGGTCCTGACCTCCGATTCCAGCCGCGAAACCGTCTTGGCCGCGATTCATGCCGGTGCGGACGACTACACCATCAAGACCGCGTTCTCACGGGACGAATTCCGACTCAAGCTGGACCGCCTGGTCCGGCAGTCGTGCGACGAATCCGGACTCGATGCCGTCGTCGCCACGGCGATGACCACGCCGCTCGCTTCCGAATCGCGGTCCGCCGAAGATCAGTCAGATGAACTGGTCGCCACCCGGTGGGTCGGCTGGTCGGGTTCGACGGAGCTCCTTCAAGAAGCCATTGACGCCTGGGAATAGCTCGCAACCAACCTGCAATGGGATGAGGCGACGCGCGCGGGCGGAGCCACTCGTCAACTGGCAGTCCTGCCTCCGATGCCTGAACGTGAAGCTCCGGTGATCAATGCCCGGCAGATGCTGAGAGCATTGCCTGGATGCTGCGCAGGTGACAGACGATCTCGACCGCGTCGTCACCACATTCGCCCGCGCAACCGGGAGTCACTCCGCATGGATTCCACTGCGAGACCGCCTCAGCGAGCGTAGCGGCTGTGCAGTTTCCACTTCCGCGAGTGGCATGGTGAGTCGCGACGCAAGGGGTGACACCGTGCCGCTGCACGGTATCGCGGCTTCGCCTTCCTCATTCGAGCTCCTTTTGATTCGCGCGGAAATCAATTTGGTCCGCCCGAATCAAACGGAGCGCGACTGATGGCGGCGGTCGAACCGGGGGGAACGTCTGACGTCACACTCGTTCGATCGCCACCCGTGCGACCGCGACCCTCTCCGTCAGTCCAGCGACCGCTGCGCAAACACTCGATCTGGAGCGCACCGCCAACGGTCGTTTCGCAGCGGGCAACTCTCTCACGTTATTGCCGCACAACCCCTTACTTGGGAGTGATTGAGTTTCGAAAAGGCCCCCGCCGCCGGATGCCCGCGAAACAAAGGTGGCATCGGACCGTCCTTGGAAGCTGGACGCCATCGCCGCAGTTCCCTGTTCCGCGATGCCGCCAACGAGCGTGACCGGCAACGCATTCCTAGGCTGTGGATCGTTCCCGCCGCGTTCACGGACCGCCGGCTGAATCGCTGGGGAATGTCTCGCCGTTGTTTTCGGCGGGCACTCAACAGGTGATCGGTGATCGGAATGCCGCGCGAGTTTCCCGCGCCCCATCCGCACCGCACAACTCCTTCCATCCCGACAATCGCCACAACCGGCTCACCGTGTCAGACCAAAGTAGAAATGTCACATCGTGTCCCAGATAGAAATGTCACATTGGTGTCGTTTCTGGGGGACTGATGGCGAAGTTGCGATTGAGTTTGAAGGAGCGTGGTCGTGTCGAG
>JANMLE010000025.1:0-3662 GCA_031372385.1 Planctomycetota bacterium
GGTGCAGTCTAGCGAGGAACCCGACAAAGCGGGACTCGGCGAGGTTCACCGGCTCAGGTTCCCGACCGCTGTGAGCCCGATCAACGACGTCAGAGCGGCGGGTCAAGGCGTGACGACCGATTGAATGCAGTCGGCCACGGCGGCCGCCGCTTCTGGGCACGCCGCGCTGCGGGCCGCGGTCGCCATTAACTCGCGCCGGATCGGGTCGGCCAACAACGACTGAAGTCGGATCGCCAACTCCGCCGCGGTTTCCACAGCATTGGCATGGTGTTCGACAATGACCGCGGCTCCGCGATCCCGCAATGACTTCGCGTTGGCCCGCTGGTGATCGTCAGCCGCGTGGGGATAGGGGAGCAGCACCATTGGCAGGCCACAACAGGTCAACTCGGCGAGCGTCGTCGCCCCCGCGCGCGAGATGACGAGCGATGCGGTCCGGTATCGCTCGGCCATCTCGTCAAAGAACGGTTCCACCGTCGCGGCCAGTGACAGTCGCTCGTAGGCGGCGCGAATCATCTCGACCTGCCGCGGCCCGGCTTGATGCACGATGCGCCACGCGGACAACTCGTCACGCAGCAATGACGCGGCGGTCGTCACGGCCTCGTTCAGCGAATCGGCCCCCTGGCTGCCACCGAGCACCAGCAGTTCCCGTTGTTGGCCGGTGTTCTGCGCGGGCCGGTTCGCATGCAGATCGGCGATCTCCCGCCGCACCGGGTTCCCCGTGACTTCAATCCGAGTCTTGTTCGGCAACCGGCCGGACGCTTCCGGAAAGGACACACAGACCACCGCCGCGGAACGAGCCAGCCAGCGGGTCGTGCGGCCGGGAATGACATTCTGCTCCAACAGGACCACGGGCACTCCGGCGCGGTTGGCCGCCCAGACAACGGGCGCGCTGGCGTAGCCCCCCAATCCGATCACCACCGACGGCCGCTCGTCGCGAATCAACCGCCGCGCCACGTTCCAAGCCCGCCAGTTCCGCGTCACAAAGAACACCGGCCGGCGTTTCAGCGTGCCGAGTGACTCCACCGGCAGCGCCCGATGCTCGAAGCGATTGCGCACCAGGATCGACAGTTCCAGATCCTTGTCCGAACCCACAAACAACAACCGGGCATCGGGTTCACGCCGCAGCAGTTCGCGCGCGACGGCGATCCCCGGAAAGAGATGCCCTCCCGTGCCACCTCCCGCAAAGATGTACGTCCGTGGTGAACTCATGATCGATCCGTCGGTCCATTGACGGACGCAATATAGCAGTTGCCGTGTGAACAGCCGAATCGATCAGGCAGGTCTCGTTTGTCACGGGGCTCCCGACTCCGCCGAAACGCCCGACCGCCGGTATCACACGCACAGTTCAACTTCCAGGAAGCGGTTCGGGGTCTTCGCGTATTCGGCCGCCATGAATTGCAGCGTCTGCCAGCGTGTGATGTGGCGTTCCGATTCGAATTGCGGGGCCGCGGCGGGGAGGTTGGTCAGCAGCGTCTTCTTCACCACCATCGCCCGGATCTTGCGGGTCCGCATGTCTCCGGCCGATTCGCAGGTCAGGGCCACCAGATAAGTGGCCGCGGTGACCGGCGCGCCGAGATCCCGCTTGAGCAACCCGACCGCGAACTGTTCGGACAGGTCGTTCAGCACCGCGTTCAGGTAGTACCACGTGTCGTTGAGCGGGATCGGCAGGATCGGGTTGGCCGCGGTCGTCCGGCAGGCGAGTTGCTGCACGGTGTCGGCCGCGACGGAATTGAGAAACACCTCTTCGCACCGCTTCTCGCTCAGCGTGCGGATCTTCAGCACGCCGTTGTCGATCGTGTTGAGCGACAGATTGAGCCGGTCGAGAAACTCCTGCCGCTTCCAATGTTCGCGAGCCCGCCACTTGCCGAAGTACCAGCCGACCAGCATCAGCACAAAGCCGACGACGACCTTGACGGTGTGTTCTTTGACAGTGTCGACGGCATGCGTCCAGATCTGATTGAAATCCAAGTTTCAGACTCCCTCACAGTGACTTCAGATATTCGACCAGCGCCTCACGCTCTTCATCGGTGAGCGATTCGCCGACCAGGTCTTCGGTGCGGTGGTACTTGATCAGCACGGCGTCCAGGCTGCGGGCCTTTCCGGTGTGCAGGAAGCGGCGGCGGGAGGCGACGCCGCGCAGGGTCGGCGGGTTGTACTTGGGGTCGCGGTCCTTGCGGTCTTCCACCTTCCCGTCGAACGTTTCCTCGGACGTGTATTGCGAGCCGCTGTGACAAGTTGCGCATCCGGCCTTGCCGGAGAACAGATTGCGGCCCAGTTCCAGCTTGTTCGCCAGTGCGGTGTCGGCCGTTGTGGCGCGGGGGTTGACGGGATGGTCGAGTGTCTTGAGGTACGCGACCAGCGCGGTCGCATCCTCGTCGGTGATCGGCTGCTTGGTCGCCATGCTCTCGGACAGGGAACGCTTCATGGCGTCGTGCAGATCGGTCTGCCAGCCGTGCCACGTCCAAGGACCGGTTTCCGTGACGCCGCGCAGCGACGGCGTCAGCTTGGGGGTTCCGTAGCCGCGGTCGTTGCGGGTGTCGAACACCTGTCCCGCCGTGTGGCCGTCGGTGTGGCAGGTGTGACAACTGAACCACGAGTGCATCGAGCGGTCGGCGTCGTAGAAGATCGCCTCGCCGACCCGCACCAAGTTCGCTTCGGCCGGTCCACCGAGCGGAATCGTCTTCGTGACGCTGCCGGCATCCAAGTCGACGACTTGTACTGTGTTGGATAAGTAATTGGCGACGACGACGGTCTTCTCATCCACCACGCAGACACCCTGAGGTCGGCCGCCGAGTTTGATCCGTCGGAACTTGGACTTGTCCTTCTGCATCGCCGCCGGCAGGAAGTCACCGGGGTCGCCCTTGGGCCACGGGATCGACGGGAAATCGATGACCAGCAATTCGTGGGTTCCGCCGCACGTCACCACCAGCCGGGATTCATCGGGCGTGAACACGGCGGCATACGCATCACCGACCGCCTGGCCGCGGATGTCGAGACCCAGTTGCTTCTGAGTGCTCGGTTCACCGTCCGGCAGCGGCAGTTTGGAAATCCGGTTGTCGATCACCCAGCCGATGTCAATCATCTGGGGCGTAACAGAGAACTCGCGGTTGACCGCATGCGGCATGACGAGCAGTTGCGAGTCCTTCGTCATCGCCGGAACGCCGGGATTGAAGGCACCGTCAAACAGCCGCCGTTCGCTGACCAGTTGCTTCGTGTCGAGGTCGTGGACATAGATCGTCGCCGGGACTGCGCTGGCAGTGACCAGCCAGCGCCCGTCGGGAGAGACTCGCACGATCTTGGGAATTCCCGGCGCGGCGAGTTTCGTCACCGGCACAGCGGCGTGTGTGGCCTGCAAGTCAATGACCGCGACCGCGTCCTCACCGCCGAGCGCGACATACGCCGTCCGCCGATCCTTCGACAGGGCCAGCCCGCGCGGTTCGTCGCCGACGGGAATCTTGCGTGTCAGCTTAAGCGTGTTTCCGGTTCGAGACACCACCGCCACGGCGTCGTCGTGCAGCAGGCTGACGAGCGCCGTCGAATCATTGATCCACGCGACATCGGCCGGGCCGCTCCCGACTGCCAGTTCGGCCAAGACTCGCCCCGCTGCGAGATCCACCAGACTGACGGAACCGCCGGTGTGATTCGCCGTCAGGCACACCGCG
>JANMLE010000118.1:0-6753 GCA_031372385.1 Planctomycetota bacterium
CGCGGCCGGTCGCTGGGAAGCATTGGCACTGTGAAATCGAGCGTGGCGTACATATCCGTCGGCGCTTCACCGACGCTCAGCCCGCCGATGGCATACCCCGGAAAATCGAGTGGCAGCAGTCCCTTGGCGGAATGTTCCCGCAGCCCGCGATCGGTTCCTCCCTGAAGAATTCCAAACAGCGCCTGGTCGGTCCGCTGCTGGGCATCGCGGCACCGCGCCGCCCACAGCGTTGTCCGGTCGACGGCACTCCGCATCTTTTCCACGGGCGCGTCATGCGGAGGGCATTCGTCCAGACACATGATGCAGTCGGCTCCAAGCTGCTCCTGGATCCGCACGGCCTGTGCGGGGGACAACTGCAACAGGCTGCCATCAATGTGGGACCGGAAGACCACCTTGTCGTCGTCGATCTTCCGCATCGGAGCCAGGCTGAAGACTTGGAATCCGCCGCTGTCGGTCAGAATCGGCCCGTCCCAGCACATGAACCGATGCAACCCGCCGAGTTCCGCGACGACATCCGGTCCGGGCCGCAACGCGAGATGGTACGTGTTGGCCAGGACCATCTGTGCGCCGGCCTGCTGCAATTGCTCCGGAGTCAGCCCCTTGACCGTGGCGAGTGTTCCGACCGGCATGAAGGCCGGGGTCTCCACGATTCCATGCGGTGTTTCCCACCGACCAGCGCGCGCCCCGGTATCGGGATCGACCGCGTCGAGATAAAAACGAAAGCCAGCCACAGAAAGTCCGTCTCCCGTACAGAGGTCAAATCAACGACGGGAGGATACAGAGACCGATGCCGTCAGGAAACTCGCCCCGAAAGGCGGCGGTTCACGCCAACATTTCATGGATGACCCGGCTGGATTCGGGGACGACCGGGATTGGGCGGCCGGTCTTGTCGGGTAGGAAATGATGCGGGTCGATGCCGAGCAGATGGTACATCGTCGCCAGCACATCTTTGGGACCGACCGGGTTCGAGGTCACTTCGCCCGCATGCTTGTCGGTGGCACCGATCACCCGTCCGCGAGCGATGCCGCCCCCGGCGAAGAGCGCCGAATACGCCTGCGACCAATGATCGCGACCGCCCCCCTTTGCCGCATTGATCTTCGGTGTCCGGCCATGTTCGCTGATGCAAACGACCAGTGTCTCGTCCAGCAAGCCGCGCTGTTCGAGATCCAAGACCAGACCGGAAAATGCCTTGTCCAGTCCGGGCAGAAGCTGGTCAGTCATGCGGGGGAAGTGATTCCAGTGCGTGTCCCACGCATCGCCCGCCAGACCGTATTCGTCCCAGAACACGCTCACCAACCGCGTGCCCGCTTCGACCATCCGCCGCGCCGCCAGACACGACTGGCCGAACAGCGTCATTCCGTACAAGTCCCGCGTCTCGGCCGATTCCTTACGCACATCGAGCGCTTCCGCAACTGACTGCGATTGGATCAACGAGTACGCCATCTGCTGGAAACTGTTCAGCGACCGACCCCGTTCCGACGTGTCCAGATCGCGGCGGGCCTCGTCGATTTGAGTCAGCAGCGACCGACGCCGGTCCATTCGATCGAGCGTCAGTGATTCCGGCAGCGACGTCGATGCCAGACGGAACGACGCATCCGGCTTGCAGCCGACATAGGGATCGAAGATCTCGACATTCATGTCCCGCAGGATCTTGTAGACGGACCGATCGGCCGAACCGAGGAACTCGGTCCAGATCGGATTGAAGGTCGCCCCGAGGTAACTCGCGTACGGTCCCGCGCGGTGGACTTCGCCTGTGCGTTGTGTGCTGAAGGGAAATGGCAGCGCGACGTTCTGGGGAAACGCGGACAAGCCGCCGCGCCGCGCCCGGTCAACATATTCGACGACGCTGCCGAAATACGGATGGTGGCGCGGATCAGACGGACTCAATTCCATGTTCACGTCGATCGCCGGCGTCCCCGTCATCGCATAGGCCACGCCGTGGATCGGGTACTCGTGGTGAATCGAACGCAAGACGGTGACTCGATCCATCATTTTCGCCATGCGGGGCATGTGCTCACAGACATCCAGACCGGGCAGCGATGACGGGATCGGCTGCATCGTGCCGCGGATCTCAGCCGGTGCCTCCGGCTTCATGTCCACGGTTTCCATCTGGCTTGGCGAACCATACAGGAACAGGACGATGCACCGTTTGGCCGATCCAAATCCATCCGGAAGGGCTCGCAGACTCGGGGAATCCGCGGCCCGCGCCGCATCGGCTTGCAGGAGATGAGGCAGGCTCAACCCGAGCAGGCTTGTTCCACCGGCTTCCAGCAATTCACGCCGGGTGAAACCCGAGCAGAGGCGTCGCGGCGAACTCAGAATCCGAAGCATGGATGTTCCCCTTCCCAAGGACGAATCGGAAGCATCCTATTTCATCGGCCTGTCGCGGCTCAAGCGGTGAGTCAGCAATTCCCTGACTACGATACTGTTCCCGCCTCAGATTCCGCAGGAACACGCTTCGGTCTCATCGCCAGGCTACTTCTTCCCAGCGGGAATGACTCCGCTGTTGTTCTTTTCGGCGGCCCACCACAATCGCCAGGTGCGCTCATCGAATCCGAAATTCTGCCCGGTCAGTTTTTGCAGCGTTGTCAGAGTGTCTTGATTGGCCTGGTTGACGGTCACGGGCACAGTCTTCTTCGGAACATTGATCCCCCCGATCGGCGGCATGATGATGACGCCTTGCGGCAGTTGTCCCGTCCGGAGAGCCACTTCGACCTCTGGCGGCAATGCGCCGCCCAAGCCGCTGCCGGTGCTGCCGTCGGTGCTGCCGCTGTACGCTGGGGCCGCCGGGGAGTTCGTCTGGACCTGATACCGATGTGACGTGACCAAGGCTTCGATCAGGGGGGCCACCGCACGCTGATCGCCCACGCGGGCCAACGCGGCCGAAGCTCTGCCGACGACCGAGTTGAGACTGTTCCGGAGCTCCCGGATATACGCGTTCTGGGCGAATTCAAAGTCCGCTTCCGCGATTCCATTCAGGGACGCGTACCTCACGTCGTCGTCGACATCGAACAACGACAGCTTGACCAACCCGGCAGCCCCTTTCGACCCGGCCAGTTTCGAGAGTACGGCAACCCCAAGCACGCGCAGTTCCCTTTGCTTGTCCTCGCAAAGGTATCGAATAATGGCGGGAGCGGCATGCGGGTCGTCGACCTGTTGCAACGCCACGACGGCTTGTCGGAAACGGTCTTCATTGCGGCTGGTCAACCCGCTGTACCATCCCTTCATTCTCTGGAACCATTCGCGCTCGATGGCCAATTCATCGGCGGTCTTCTGGATCAGATCCAGTTCCTGAACAGTGACGTATCGCCCCTTGTATTTGACGTAGCCGCGAGCTGCCATCATCTCGTCGCGATCGACCCAGGCTCCTTCGTGCCAGACGCGACCGAGTGCGGTTTGCGCTTTTTCGTGATGGGGGTCATGCTCCACGACGTGCTGCAGATGGAACTCGCGCTGCTTCGACAAGCTCTGCAGACGACACCACTCGGAGAGATCCCAGTGCGCCGCCAGCGTGTCGCTCATGCGCTTCGCGCGGGTCTCGTATTCCTCGACAATCAGCGGACGCATCGTCAGAAACTTGGTGTCGGCGCGAGCGACCGAGATCGTGACGCCGGTCAGAGTCTCCATGACGATCGAGTCGGAGTTCGCACGGCTTGCCGCCGATCCGCTGACGATCCGGCCGCGAACTTCGCCGCCATTCGAGAGTTTGACCAGATCCGCGCGGGCGGTGTCGCAGAGGGCGACCTGCATCAAGACGAGACCGCAGGTCACACCCAGACGGGAACACCAACAGGCACGAAAGGTGGAAAACGCAGTCACGAGCGAGTCTCCACGGCTATTGAAATGAAAACGGGAACATCAACACAACAGGCGGATTCTACGGTTGCCGGAATCAGAATCGCAAGATGCTTCAGTCAACAGGCTGCTTCCGTAAGACTGGTGCCGGGACGAAGGTCGTTGATCGGCGGGAGGCTGCTATCCCGGATTATTCATGATGAACCACGAAATACTCGAAAGACACGAAAGTGAAGAGAGTTGCAATGAATGCATCTCATAGCATCGCGCGCCGTGCCAATGCAGTCACTTGGGACCAGAACTCTTGTCCTTTCTTCCCTTTCGTGTCTTTCGCGTATTTCGTGGTGAATAATCCGGGCTATCCCAGTGTCGACATCCGGGAAACGCGTTGCCCGTACAAACCACGAGGATCGTCACAGATCCTACACGCCGCAGTCGGTGTGCTGCCCCCGCTGTCGACGGTCGGTCGCGGCAGCGGCAGACAATCTCGGCCACTACGCCCGCAACTTCCAGAATGTTCCTTGTGGCGGATGCTCTTGCGGATTGGGTAGCATGTGGCGGATTCCGCGAGCCTGATCGGCACGCGAGCAGATTGATGTTTCCTCATTTTCCCGTGACGAACAGTCGACGCAACTCGATGACGCTGTGATATGGAGATCCTCCTCAACTCGATTTTCAACGGATGGTTTCTCAAAGCCACGAAAGCAACACGATGAGTGGTTGGATGACGGTGAGTGTTCGGATTCGACTGATCGTAGCGGGTGCGGTGTTGCTCGTCGGCTCGAATGCCGCGTTCGCCCAAAGCCATACGACCGAGAAACTGCTGCCAACCCAGCAGCAGCTCAGTCGCTTCGGATTGGAGCGGTCTTGGTGGGGCCAGGCGACGCTCAATCCCTCGCGCGACAAGGTGCGCCATGTGTCGATCGACGAGGACATGGTCTTCGTCCTGTCGACGTCGGGTATTGCGACGGCCTTCGATTCCGAGACGGGCCAGAAGCGATGGGCGGTGCTGCTCGGCCGCTTCGACCAGCCCAGTTATCCGGTCGTTTCCAATGAGAATCTGGCGATGGTCGTCGTGGGAACGACCCTGTATGCCATCGACAAAAGGACCGGCCACATTACATGGACGCTGATTCTGCCCGGTCAGCCTTCGACGGCACCGGGTGTGGATGAGGAGCAGGTCTACGTCGGCACCCTGGATGGCAGCGTCTATGCGTTCAGCCTGCGCAAGATCCGGCAGTTGTACCAAGAGCAGCGGCTGCCCCAATGGTCGGCGGAAGCGATGGTCTGGCGAGTGGCGGCGGCGAAGGAGATCACCTCCCCGCCCCTACCGAGCGGACGGTCGGTGGCGTTTTGCAGCCGTGACGGATCCCTGTATTCCGTGGGTGCCAAGGACAAGCAGTTGATTTTTCAATTGGAAACGAACGGTGCCATCATCGCCCCGCTGGCGACCTCCGGAAAAATTCAGTTTCTCGCCTCCGAAGACAACACGTTCTTCGCCATCAACTCCCAGAACGGCCGCATCATTTGGGACTTCACGTCGGGTCTGCCCATTCGCCGTCCCCCGTTCGTGGTCGGCAACGATCTTTACCTGACACCCGATCGCGGTGGGATGTACTGCCTGAACGCGAATGAGGGGACGCAGCGCTGGTGGCTGCCGCATTTGCACAGCTACGTGGCCGTCATCGGCGATGCGGTCTACGCCTCCGATGTGGATGGCAACCTGATTCGCGCGTCGCGCGAGGAAGGGGGGATTTCCGCGGCATTGGCGATGCGATTGTTCTCCGTCCGCGTCGCCAACGACCGCACCGACCGGATCTTCATGTCCACGGAAAGCGGCTTGGTGATCGCGCTCCGCAAGCGCGGTGAAACGATTCCGATCTATCACAAGTTCCCCGACCGACTGCCGATCCTGCCCGAAGTCACACCCGAGGAGGATCAGACTGCGCCCGCGGCCGGGGCGACTCCCGATGCCGCCAACTGAACATGCGGGGATCGCGTTCCAACACTCCGTTGTGTGTTCTTCGCAACTCTGATTGTGTGCATGCGACGGCGCTGGACATCCGGTGTGTTGCGTTCAGAGAGTTCCGTCACAAGCAGGCGGTTCGGCGGAGTCTTCCATCATCGCGAAGGGTGTCGGGGTTCGAATCGCCGGTTGGTCGCTTCAACGTTCGTCGATCGTTCAACGATTACTTTTTCACCGCTCCATTTGCCGGGTCAATCTGACTTCCCTGAAACAGAACATGTTCGTAGTATCCCTGCCGCGCCCGAACATCCGCCCCATTGATGAGACTTCGATAGCTTCCCACTTGATCCACGGGATCGGCAACGATTGCTTTCGCCACTCCTAATCGAGACGCCGGCCGAGATCCAATTGACAGACTCTGCGCCTCGTCGAACCGGTTCGACGCTGCCTGATTGATGTTTTTCGCTGTTCCGAGCAGAACGCAATGAAGACGCCCATCGTAGACCGACGGAGCCACCCGCGTCTCCTGTTTCATCCGCATGCGTACGTGTTCGTCTCCGAAGCCCTGAAGACGGCGCAGGAATTGGTCAGCCGCCAAGTGGTGGACCGGCTCGACGAGACTCACCACATTTCCGGCCCGGAATTGCTGGAGGGAGTCCGCATCTTGGGGCTTCGCCTGTACGGACTGATGACACCCGTCGTGTTCCGTCATTGGGGCCTCTTCTCGACGGATGACTTTGGCCGGATCGTTTTTGAAATGATCGAGCGCGGCGACATGCGGAAATCCGACTCGGACCAGCTCAGCGACTTCCACGGCGTTTACTCGCTCGATGAAAGCTTCGCACACGACTACAAGATCGACGTCTCGAAGGCGTTTCGTACCCTGTAAGAGTCAATCCGAGACGGGGTCGGGAGTCTTTTTAATGCCGCACGACGTCGCTGAAAATGGGTCACATCTCGGCATTGCGGCATGAAAACGACTCCCGCCCCCC
>JANMLE010000124.1:0-7515 GCA_031372385.1 Planctomycetota bacterium
CCGAGGCCTCCATTTCCAGCCGGCACTGTGAACTGCACTTCGATGGCACATGGTGGATCACCGACTGCAAAAGCCGCAACGGGACGCGGGTCAACGGCAAGCCGGTCAACCGGCGTCAGATCGTCACTGGCGACGTGCTGATGATCGGCAACTTCGTTCGCCTGCGCCTGGAAGACGCCGACCGCGGTTCCTCCCGCCAGCACGACAAAGCCGCTCGTCCCCTGTCCTCGATTGTGATCGTTCTGCTCGCGATTGGCGCAGTGGTCGCCACAGTCATCGGATTGATGCTGGCAACGCACTGAACACCGCGACTTGGTTCGTGATGTGCTCGATTGGCAGAACGATGGGGGCAGAATGATTCAGGGAACAGAAATGGGGGACACTCCACGGCACCCGAGGATGTGAGTGATGACATCATCGTTGATCGTCATGATTCGGTCCAAATCGTTCTGCCCCCATCGTTCTGCCGTGCCTTGAGTTCGGCGGGAGTCACGCCCGACAACCCGACCACAGCGACGGCTTCGGCGGTTCTTGCCGCACGATCTCCGCGGCGTCGCCTGCGGGGCGGCAAAGCCGTCAAGTTCGTTACGGTCGTGTCCCGATACTGATGAATAGTCGGTAAGAGGCTGATTGTTTGCGAGCCGGGCGGCACCCGCATTCGAGATGGGGTCGTTGGAGTCCGTAGCCTGACTCATTGAGTCGAGTCTTGTGGCCGAGTTGAACAACAACTCGGTGGCCGGGTCGCGGAGCGACTTGGCCACGGTGTGAGGCGGTGCCTCGCTGAAGTCCCTGACGTCTTCGCGGCGTTGCTTGATGAGGCGACGAAAGAATGACGGCGGAACTCATGGTGTGGGAACCAACGAACGGCGCCGAATTGACTGTCGCGAATGTCGTCTTTAGCTCCGCGAAAGGGCGTTATTTCGCGGAGCGAAAGACGACATTTGTTGATGCGCCGAACCCGCGTCGATCTGGAGCAACCGCGAAATCCGGTGGCCTGATGATTGCGGTCGCGTGCGCTTTGTTCGCCTGCCCGTTGATTGCGGGTTGTCAACGCAGCCACTATCGGATGCAGGCCGAACAGGCGGTCTACGATGTTGTCGGCGGGTCCACCGCGAATCCGCGGTTTGAACTCCCCGAGTTCACGATCGACATCGATTCACGCTCGCGGTTGTTTGATTCGACCGATCCCGATTACCCGCCGATGACTCCCGACGACCCGGACGCCCACCGGCTGATGGGGTGCGTGGACGGGCACCGCGGTTGGCCGCACTGGCACGACAACGGCAATCTGCCCGATGTCGAAGTCAGTGCCTATCGCGCGTGGTTGCCCTACGCGGCGGACGGCAACGTGCGCGTCGATCTGATCGGGGCCGTTGAACTCGCCCGGCTGCACTCGCGGGATTTTCAGGCTCAAAAGGAAACGCTCTTTCTCTCGGCGTTGGACGTGACGGCCGAGCGGTTCCGTTTCAACGCGCAGTTCTTCGGCGGGAACTCGACGAACTACGTCGGCACGGGCGCCTTCCGCAACGGGGGCACCGGTTCGAGCCTGCTCGGCACGGAATCACACATCCGCATGCAGAAGGCGTTCACCGCGGGGGGGTCGTTGCTGGTGGGTCTGGCGAACTCGATCGTCTGGCAGGTCTCGGGGCAGGGCTCGACGGTGAACTCGTCACTGGCGAACTTCGCGTTCTCGCAACCGCTGCTGCAGTTTGCCGGCCGACCGCGCGTGATGGAACAACTGACGCGCTCCGAGCGAAACCTGCTGTACAACGTCCGGCAATACGATCGCTTCCGGCAGGGCTTCTATCTTGACGTCACCGCGGGAACCGGCATCTCCGCCTCGCTGCAGCGCGCGGGGGGACTGTTCGGCGGGTCGGGCTTGAGCGGTTTCACGGGCGTCGGTGTCGGCGGGTTTGGCGGGGTCGGCGCGATCGGCGTGTCTTCGAGCGGCGGCTTCGCGGGCGGCGGTGGATTGGGAGCCGCGGGGGCGGGAGGCTTTCTCGGCTTCCTGCAACAGCAACAGAACCTGCGCAATCAACGAGTGCGAATCACCGGACTGCGCAACACATGGATGCAGCTCGACGCCGCCTTCGACGCGGGCCGGCTCGAAAACCGCTTTCAGGTCGACTTCGCGCGGCAGGCGTATTACAGCGGTCAAAGCGAGCTGCTCAACCTCATCGCCGGTTACGAGAGTGCGCTGGACCTCTACAAGATGCGGCTCGGGCTGCCGCCTCACATTCCGCTCGAACTGAAAGACCCCTTCTTCGAGCAGTTCAACCTGATCAGTCCCGAGTTGACTCGTCTGCAAGACGACGTGGCGAGCCGGATGGAATTGGCGTCGCAGGCGGAGCCCGCAGCGCCGGCCCCGAGTGCCGCCGCGGAACTGGCCGCGCGAACGAGCCAGTTCATCGACCAGCTTCAGACGGATCTGGCGAGATTGGAAGCGGCCCTGCCACAGCGGCGACAGGCGCTGATTGAAATCGCTCAACTCGCCGAGCTGCAAGGCAACCAGTTCGACAACCGGGCACTCACGGTCGAGGCACTTCAGACACGAGTCTCCGCGTTGGAAGGGGATCGCACGCGGGTGACGGAAGACCTGCAATCGCTGCAACTCAAAGCCCGTCAACTCGACGATGACCAAGACCTGACGCCCGCCGAACGCCGCCGCGCGGAAACGGAGATCCTGTCACGTCTGTCGGCCTCGCTGTTGGAATTGTCGCTGCTGCAGGCGCGCATCCGACTGCACAGCATCACGCTGGTTCCCGTCACCGTGTCGCCCGAGAACGCGTTTCAACTGGCACTGTCTCGACGAGCCGATTGGATGAACGCGAAGGGGTCACTCGTCGACACGTGGCGGCTGATCCGCTTCAACGCCAACGCGCTGCGGACCAATCTGACAGTCAACGTTGACGGAGACTTGGGGACGACCGGAAACAACCCGGTCAACTTCAACGGTTCCAACGGACAACTTCGGGCCGGCGTGACGCTCGACCTGCCGATCACGCGAATCATCCAGCGGAATGTTTACCGGCAGTCGTTGATCGAATACCAGCAGGCCCGCCGCTCACTGATGGCCCAGAGGGACGAGATCCATCGTGGGCTGCGGGCCCGGCTGCGACAGATCCGCCTCGATCACTTCAATCTCGAACTGCGCCGACTGGCCGTCGACGTGGCGATCACCCAGACCGACGTCGCGCGTCTGAAGCTGGTGGAACCGCAGAAGCCCGTGCTCGACGCCAAAGATCCTCCGGCCTCCCCCACGGTGGCGCGCGACCTGGTCGATGCCTTGTTGTTTCTTCAGCAATCGCAGTTTTTCCTGATCCAAGTCTGGGGCGATTACGAAATCCAGCGCCGGACTCTCGACTTCGACATGGGGACGATGCAACTCGACGACCGTGGCTACTGGACCGATCCCGGACCGATGACGGACGAATCGGTCGTCAGCCGTTTCTACGAGACGATCGCCAATCCGCTGTCGCCCCCGGACGCCTCCCTACAACCCGGCACGTTCGTGGAATTGGGACCGGGCGACCTGCCGCCGGAACCGATCGACATCGACCAGCTTCCCGCTCCCACTCCCGCCCCCGCGAAGTAGCCGGGCGAGTGTCGGCGTCCCTCCATCGTTTAACCCGGAGCCAACGGCGACGGCTGTGTGAGTAGACGCGCTCCCTTTGGACGACGGCGAGATGGTGGAGCGTTGGCACCCGCCGCCGTCGCCGTTGGCTCCGGGTTAAACGATGAGATCGATGAACGACCGTCAGGGCGGACGGCACTCTTTCTCCAAGCGATTCGACAGTCGCCGCGTCGGCTGTTCTTCGTGTGTGGGATCACAATCGCTGTCGAGTCCCCGGATCGCGTCCGAACTCTACAGCATCGGCTCGATCGCATTTCCACGGGCGGCGGAACAAGGCGGCACAATTCGTGACAGTCGCCGCGTCTGCCGTGTATGCTGTCCGGGCATCCCAACCCGCCCCGTTCCGGCTCCCCCCTGAATCATCGTCATCCCATGCAAGAACGTCCCACCCCTCAATCTCGACCGTCCCGCCCGGGCCGACTCCGACGGCGGCTCGTGGCCCTGCTGGTCTTCGTCGCGGCCTGTGCGGCGGTCGGCGGCGGCATCGCCTATTCCTACCGCAAGACTGATTTGGTCGATGCCATCACCCGGCGGCCGACCGTCGGTGAATTCGCGAACGACATCGTCGAACGCGGCGATGTGGAGAGCTCGTCCAACATCGAGCTGCGCTGCGAGGTGGCCTCGGCGGAAGGGGTGCGAATCCTGGAAATCGCCGCCGAAGGGACGCCCGTCAGTCCCGGTGACGTGGTCGTTCAACTCGATGATTCAACCATCCGCAAGGATCTCAACGCGCAGAAGATCACCGTCAACACGGCGGACGCCGCCTACAGCAAGGCGAAGAACGACCTGGATGCCGCCACGATCGCGCGTCAGGAATACGAGCTGGGAACGTTTGTTCAAGAAGAGCAGAAGCTGCAGAGCGAGCTGTTCGTCGCCGAGGAGAACTCGCGCCGCGCCGAGAACTTCCACATGCACAGTCAGAAGCTGGCCACGCGGGGATACATCACCGACACGCAACTTCAGAGCGACCAGTTCGCGGTCCAGAAGTTTCGCAAGGATTTCGAGGCGGCCCAGACCAAGCTGCGGGTGCTGCGCGACTACACCAAGCCGAAGACGATGAAGAAGCACGACTCGGACATCAAGACCGCCGAAGCCAACGTCGTCGCCGAGAAGGCGAAGCACGAGATCGAACTCGAAAAACTCGGCAACCTCGAAGGTCAACTCGCCAAGTGCGTCATCAAGGCGACGGTCTCCGGACAGGTTGTCTACAGCAACCAGAACCGCTGGCGCGAGGACGAGTTCTCCATCCGCAAGGGGAACCGGGTCCGCGAACGGCAGGTCATCATCAAACTCCCCGACCAGGGGAAGATGCAGGTGAAGGCCAAGATCGGCGAGGCCCGCGTGAACCGCGTGAAGCCGGGCATGTCCGCCGTCGTCCGGATCGAGGCGCTGCGTGGCGTTGAATTGAAGGGGACCGTGAAGACCGTCAGCGCCTACGCCTCCGACGAGAACTGGTTCAACCCGAACACGAAGGAATACGACGCCATCATCATCGTCGACAACCCGCCCCCGATCCTCAAACCGGGCATGTCGGCGCAGGTTTCCATCCGCGTTGAAACGATCCCCGATGTCGTGCAGGTGCCGATCCAGGCGGTGGTCGAACGGGGTGGCAAACACTACTCGATCCTGCGGCAGCCGGCCGGCAAGCTAGAGCTGCGCGAACTGCTGATCGGTTCGGTCAACGACAAATTCATCGTCGTCAAAGAGGGCCTGGCGGGGACCGACGACGTGCTGATGAACCCGCGCGCCCATCTCGCCCGTGTTGGCCTGCCCGAAGCCGATGAAGTGGCCGACAAGTCGAAGCCGGCCGAAGAGTCGAAGTCGGCCACGCCCGCGGCTTCGATCGGCGATGCCACCGCGCGGGGCGCGTCGTGATCGGGGATCTGGTCCGTTCGCTCTGGAGCAGCATCAAGGGGCTGTTCCTGCATCCGCTGCGATCGCTGCTGACAATCCTCGGCGTGGCCATCGGAGTCTCCAGCGTCATCTGGCTGCTGGCGATCGGCGAAGGGATCGGCCGCGCCGTTCAAAAGCAGATTGAGGGACTCGGTGCCGACAACGTCATCGTCCGGTCCATCAAGCCCCCCGCGGAAACCACCTCGGGACGACGCGGGATCTTTCCGTACGGCATCACGCGCGACGATCTGGCCCGTTTGAAAGAGACGCTGCCGACGATCAAGCGGGCGATCCCGATCCGCGAAGTCCGCCGCGAATTCCGCTACGAGGATCGGCTGGTCGACGGCCGGATGGTCGGCTGCACTCCGGAGTACGCCGAGATCACCCGGCTGGAAGTCGATCGCGGCCGGTTCCTGGATGCCTCGGATGCGGCCGAACAGCAGAACGTCTGCGTGCTGGCTGCCGAAACCGCCGACCGCCTGTTCGCGCATCAAGACCCACTCGGCCGGTCGGTCAAGATCGAGCGCGACTACTACCGGGTGGTCGGCGTGCTCAAGGAACGCGCCCCGTCCGCGGCGGTCGGTGGCTCGCTGAGCGCGCAGGACTATTCTCGCGACATCTACGTCCCGATCGAAACGCTCTGGCTGCGCGTCGGCGATCTCGTGCTGACGCGCCGCAGCGGATCGTTCGAAGGAGAACGGATGCAGCTCAGCCAGATCACGCTGCAGGTCGACGACGTGTCCCATGTGGTCGAAACGGCGGAGATCATCAAGGCGACGCTGGCCCCGCATCATCCGACCGTCGACTACGGCATCACGGTGCCGCTGGAGTTGCTGGAACGGGCACGCGCCATGCGGCTGATGTTCATGCTGTTCCTGGGGATCATCGCGGTGATCTCACTGCTGGTCGGCGGCATCGGCATCATGAACATCATGCTGGCGACCGTGACGGAACGCACCAAAGAAATCGGCATCCGCCGCGCGCTCGGAGCGCGGCAGCGCGACATCGCCAGCCAGTTCCTGCGCGAAACCGTCACGCTCTCCGTGATGGGTGGCACCGTCGGCGTGCTGGCGGGATTTGCGTGCCGGCCGTCCATCAACCTGATCCGGTGGGGCATCGGGAGGATCTCGCCCGGCGTGATGTCGCAGATGCCCGACGTGATCCTCACGATGGAACCGACCGTCGTGAACTGGTCGGTCCCGCTGGCCTTCGCGATCTCGGTGATGATCGGCATCACCTTCGGCCTCTACCCCGCCCTGCAAGCCGCCCGCCTGGACCCGATCGAAGCCCTGCGCCACGAATAGGGAACGCGAACAAATGGAACGGGCGCACAGGTCCACACGGCCTCCTCTCCCAAGAATGATATGCCTCGATGCTCGGCCGCGTGTCTTCGGACCACGCGTCCTAGAAGGCATCGCACAAGGCATCAATGCGGTCGAAGTCCTGTTGGTTGGTGCGATCACTCATGTCGGCGGAAGCTCCATCGTTCGTGGTGGAATGGTGGCATGGTCCAGCAGAGCAGAATCGAAATCGCATGCGACCGGTAGGATGGACGCCCCGTCCGTCCGCGTATCCCCGGTGCTTCGTCAGCCTTCAGATTGGGGGGAAATGTGACTGTCGTCCGGTCGCTCCGCCGACCGGACGTCCCGCCGGCGGAGCGGCGGAGCGGCGGGATTACAGTAGTCGCCAATTGTCCGGCCCCCCCCACACAAAAACACAAGGTTGACGAAACACTGGACGGAACAAGATCAAGCAGAGTCTCGCAACCGCCTCCCCCGCCTCGTAACGGCGAGGTGGCATTTGCAGTGGCTTTGGAGACCCGTGTCTTCGAGAAACACGGGCGGCACCCTTCGCCACACTTACTAGTAAATGAGATGCTGAGACCCCGCGCAACGCCACGCGGCTTGAGACGGTCTGCTCAATAGTGCCGTCAATTCATCGGCGGCACTTCAGTGACGCGCTTCTCAACAAAAAGAACCCGGTCAGTC
>JANMLE010000155.1:0-2356 GCA_031372385.1 Planctomycetota bacterium
CGTGTGGATCGAGTGCCCGTTCGAAGCGGTACGACGAATCGCTGTGCAGCTTCAGTCGGCGCGATGTGTTGCGGATAGAGAGCGGCGCTATCAGGGCCGCTTCGAGGAGCTCATTCTTCGTCGACGCGGTGCTCTCCGTCTCGGCACCCCCCATCACACCCGCCAGCGCCACCGGATGGTCGGCATCCGCGATGACGCACATGTCCGGTGCCAGCACGTATTCCTTGTGGTCGATCGCCTGCAGCTCCTCCCCCGCCCTTGCCCGCCGCACGACAATCCGTTGGCCGTGCAGTTTGTCCATGTCGACCGCATGCAACGGCTGACCGCATTCCATCAGCACGTAATTGGTGATGTCGACAATGTTGTTGACGCACGCAATGCCGACCGTTTCCAGACGACGCTGCATCCACGCGGGACTCGGCCCCACCTTCACACCCCGGATGACGCGGGCATGGTACTGCGAGCAGAGGTCGGGGCACTCGTTGATGACCGACGTCGCGGAACAGATCGGTGTCGATCCGCTCCTGGGATTGGCCGCGGGAACGTTGAGCGGCTTGTCATACACCACCGCCGCCTCACGCGCGATGCCGAGATGCCCCAGACAATCCGGCCGGTTGCTGGTGACTTCAAAGTCGATGCACGTATCGCCGGCCACAGCGCGGCATTCTTCCTGGTTCAACCCGGTCATCGTCAACCGGTCCGCCAGCACCTCGGCCAACACATCCAGCGCCACGTACTGCTTCAACCAATCCCAACTGACAAGCATGTTCTGACCACCAAGTCTTCCGGTTTCCAACGCGCCAAATCGAGGCGGTACTGTAAACGGACCATGCGCAAGGCGGAAGGGTTCGGACAGGGGTCACCCGACCCCGCGCTTCGCCGACCGCAGCCACACATGTCGAGATGTGGGGGCGTTGTTCCGAGCCGGTTCTTAGCGACGACAGCCCGATCCCCCTCCGGGAACCGGGCTGTTGCGGGCAGTTGGTGTCGACGTTCTGGCATGCGCTGTCGGCCGCTCGTTCAACAGCCTTTTGGGAAGAAATCAATCCAAATCTACGACTGCTGACCCCTTTGATCTCCCGCCCTTTGATCTCCCGGTCCGCAAGAGTGTTCCAACGATGCCTGTCTTGCGGGATGGACAGGTTGTTAATCTCGCAGTGTTCAACGGTCGGAACCTCCGCGGTTTATCGAGACCTACGGCACCGTCCGCGGAGCGAGGATGATGCGAATTCTCCACAGGCCAGTAACACCGGCAGGGTCCGCACAGTCGGGAGGTACCGGCGCATAGGAAGCGCGGTGACATGGTCTGTGACGGTCTTGAGGGCACTCCGCCGTCGGGTCGGGAATGGCCGAACGCAGCGTTGATTGGACAGGAGGGCTGAGCCTGAGTCTTGCGGGCACACTCACGGAGGTTTCGGAACTTGACTTGCGTTGTGTAGGGCTGCGGCTCGGGGTTAGGTCATTCTCTGCGCGGGGAACAGTCAAATGAGTAGGCTTTTCAGCAGCTTGCTTCTGATGTGTGTGTCGACGACATGCCTCTTTGTCGGAGCGGGGCAAGCGAAGGCCGATGTGATGGTCGGATGGACCGCCAGCGGAGGCATTGATGATGGGGATAATATTGCGATTTCGTTTGCCCCGTTCTCCGCAGACACACTGTCGGGTATTACAGGGCCGGGGTACCTGCATAACCACGGCAATAGTGGTGCGGTTTTCACGTTAGATCTGCACGTCAATGGCTCGTGGATCACGATCTGGTCGGGGACTGGATTCGATGGCTCGGATCATCCTTTGGCCAATACCATTCCGACGCCGATTTCATTCGCCGGGGGTAACGTGGATGGCATTCGTCTGACGGACAATCCGACTGTTGGAAACGGGTATCACGCAATGAATAACTTTGGGAGGGGGCCGGACACGGTCTTTGCGTTCGGCACGAGAGGCACGACAGCGCAGCCCGTTCCTGAACCCTCGTCCCTCGCCATGTGCGGCATTGCGGCTTGCGTCATCGGTGCCGTTCGCCGCCGTCGTGGTGCGAAGCAAGCCGCCGGTAGTGCCTGATTCATCTTCGCTCTCGCCGAAAACGAATTTTATCAGTGATGGTGCGGCGTGTGACGATGTTGAGGCCGTACCGCCGCAGGGTCGGGGAAGTCCGAACGGCGCGTTTGGGCGAAACACGGCACGGGGCGCTGCGGATGGAAACATCAAAGGGGTCCGGACTCTTTGAATCGAGCCTTCTGCTGTTTCTTCCAAGAAGAAATCAATCCACATCAACGACTCCTGACCCCTTTGCTTTCCCCGCCGGGCCGCCCTTGCCCACGTCGACACCGGTCCCTGAGCCGAGCACGTTTCTGATTTT
>JANMLE010000159.1:0-1079 GCA_031372385.1 Planctomycetota bacterium
CCTGTTGCTCAAGGCGCTGAAGTACGATGGACTGGAAATGCCGCCGAAGGGAAAACTTCCCGCAAACGTTGTGGCCGATTTTGAACAGTGGATCAAGCTGGGGGCTCCCGATCCCCGTGAACGTCCGGCAGCGGTGGCAGCGTCCAAACTGGATTTCGCCGCCGCGAGCAAGCTCTGGTCGTTTCAGCATCCGAAGTTGACCGTGCCTCCCGCAGTGAAGCAGGCCGATTGGCCGCAGCGCGAGCTCGATCGATTCGTGCTCGCCCGCCTTGAAGAACACGGGTTGAAGCCAAATGCCGCGGCCGATCGCCGGACACTCATTCGCCGCGCGTCGTTCGATCTGATCGGCCTGCCGCCGACGCCTGACGAGGTCGAGGCGTTCGTCAACGATCCGTCTGCGGAAGCGTTCGCCACGGTTGTGAACCGGTTGCTCGATTCGCCGCACTATGGCGAGCGCTGGGGTCGGCATTGGCTGGATGTGGCGCGGTATGGTGAAGATCAGGCGCACACGTTCAAGGCCCGCAACTATCCGCAGGGATACCGCTATCGCGGCTGGGTCATCGACGCCTTGAACCGCGACCTGCCGTACGACCGGTTCGTCGCCGAACAGATTGCCGGCGACCTGCTCGGCAGCCCGAGCGCCCCGCAGCGTTTGGCGGCGCTGGGACTGTTTGCGCTCGGGCCGGTGTATTACCAGGACAACGGCGAGCAAGCGAAGGCGCTGGCCGATGAATGGGACGATCGCATCGACACGCTCACCCGCGGAGTACTGGGGCTGACGGTCTCGTGCGCGCGGTGTCACGATCACAAGTTCGATCCGATCACAACGGCCGACTACTACGGCCTGGCAGGCATCTTCGCCAGTTCCGACTACCAAGAACGGCCGATCGTTTCCCAAGAGGTGCTCGATTGCAAGAGTCAGGCCGAGTCGGCGATGAAAGCTCATCAATTGCAGGTGGACCGGTTCCTGGACGATGAGGCTCGCAAGGTACGGGCCACGCTAGTGACCGAGATCCCGCAATACATGACGGCGGCGTGGAAGGCGATCAACGAGCAACGTCAAAAGCCGAACGACAAGA
>JANMLE010001129.1:0-1722 GCA_031372385.1 Planctomycetota bacterium
CGCAGGATGACGTACTTGCGCATCTCGCGGTGCAGGTGCGGGCGGACGAGCGGGAAGATGTCGGCGAACGTCGCTTCGACGCGGCTGATCCGGGCGCTCAAGTCCGTCTCGTCCTCGATCTTCATCTTCTCCCGCGCGAAGATCAGCAGGTTGTGCAGTTCCGTTTCGCGTTCGGGAACCAGCGTTGCAGGGAGGTCGAATTCGTTGTAGGTCAGCCGCGTCAGCAGATCAAGTCCGGGGCTGCCCCCTTCCAAGATCAACTGGTTGATGAGCAGATCGCGCAGCGTCAGGCCGACGATCTCTTCGAGCAGCGGTTCGTTCTCGGGACCGAACAGGTTCAATTCGCGGCAGACGTCCTCGATGTTTCGTTCCAGCAGCACGATGGTGTCGGCATCGCCGGTCCGTTCGTTTTCGATCTCGTACAGATCGAGCCGTTCGAGCAGCTTGCGATGCACCTTCTGGTTCAGGTCGCCCATGATCGAGCGGAGATGCGCTTCCAGTTCGGTCCGGCTGATGGCCGAAACTTCGTCGGATTCGAACGTCAGTGAATAGGGCCAGATCCGAACGGTCTCGCCCGCCTTGAACAGGATCGCGTTGCCGCCGAGCACCTCCTGGTCGCCGACCAGACAGCCGTTGACGCCGACGTTCTCCAACTTCAGCTTGCCATTCTCGCGCGAGACGACGGCATGCCGCTTCGAGACCAGCGGGCTGTTCAGCACGACGGTGTTCGCCGGATCACGCCCGATCCGGATCTCGGGCGAGTCCGATTCGATCAACACGCGCTTGGCTTCGTGAACCTTGTTGAACCAGATTTTCATGGGAATCAAGCGGTGAGAGTTGAAGGTCGGGAGCCGGAACCAACACGCGGAACAATAACCGCTCCACCCGTGACTTCCAATCGGGACCGCCGCGCGTGTCATTGGGCCAAGAAAGAGTGCCGCGGTTGTGGTGGCATCGGTCGGACGGGTGTGATGTCCGACGTTCGCCCCGTTTCAACTCTCCTCCTCATTCGCGCTCCTTTTGATTCGCGAGGACAAAACGATTGCCGCACAAATCAAAAGGAGCGCGAATGGAAAGGCGAAGCGGTGGTGATCGAGCCGGGGTGGGGAGACACCGCTCGTCACTCGTCACAAGTCACTCGCCACTTCTTCGCTCACCCACGCATCGAGTTCGTCCAACTCCCGTTCGTAGCCGCCCGACAGAATCGGGAACCGGCACCAAGTTTTCGGGTCGAGGTTTTCGTCGTCCAGGTGGAATGACGGGGCGAAGCGTTCGCGCTTCCATTGGTTCCGACACCACAGCGTGAAGAAACGACGGACCCAGACGGCCAACTGCGGCAGCGCGTGTTGCGGAAACGTCTCGCGCAGATGCCACAGGCATTCCAGCGGCGTCCGCTTGTCCCGGATGGACGAGCGTTCGACAGCGTCGAGCACGTCGTACGGCATCAGGTCGTCTTCGTCGGTCTGGTGCGAGGCGTGCGGTCGCAGTTCGGCGGTTGGCGGTTGCACGTTGACCGCGGCCAGTTCCGGATGAGTCCGATGGCCCGCTGGGCCGGTGGCTTCCATCCAGCGCAGCCAGTGACGCAGGAAGTTCTTGTCGATCCCCGTGACGGGTGACAATCCGCCAGACGTGTCACCGTCCATCGTGGCGTAGCCGACGGCCGCTTCACTGCGATTGCTGGTCGCCAGCAGCAGCGCCTGCCGGGTGTTGGCGATCATCCAG
>JANMLE010000190.1:0-5720 GCA_031372385.1 Planctomycetota bacterium
GTCGGCCGGCTGGAATGGATCGGCTTGCGGCCCGAACGGTTGGGCGGCTTGCAGAGCGTGTCCGAGGCGACGGTGATTGCCGAACGCGGACTGCGGGGGGATCACAAGGTGACGGGCCGCGCCGGTTCCAAGCGGCAGGTGACGCTGATCCAGCACGAGCACCTGCTGGCGGTGGCGGGAATGTTGCACCGTGACCGAGTCCCGCCGGAACTCGTTCGGCGGAACCTGGTCGTATCCGGGATCAACCTGCTGGCGCTGAAGGGGAAACGGTTTCGAATCGGCGAAGTGCTGCTCGAATTCAGCGGCCCGTGCGAACCCTGCTCGCGCATGGAATGGGTTCTGGGCCCCGGCGGTTTCAACGCCATGCGCGGTCACGGTGGAATCACAGCCAAAGTCATCGAAGGCGGAACGATTCGGCTCCGCAATGAAGTGTTCCCTGAAGTTTTCTCCCCGATTCTCTGTCCGGAGTGACTCTCGACCCGATAAGCAGACGAGGGCGGTGCCCGAAGACATCGCCCCCTTCTTTGTTCGTGCCTTTGGCGTGTTTCGTGGTTCCCTGCGAAACTACTTCGCCGTGACGATGACCCGCGCCGAGTTGATCTTCACTTCTTTCAGCGGGCGGTCGCTGTGGTTGGTTTCGGAGGCTCCGATCGCCTTCACCACGTCGAGGCTGGACTGGTCGGCCGTCTTGCCGAAGACGGTGTACTGGTTGTCCAATGACTTGGTTCCCTCGCGGCTCAGGCAGATGAAGAACTGCGAGCCGGCCGAGTTGGGATCATTGGTGCGGGCCATCGACAGGATCCCCGCGTCGTGCGGTGTCTTGTTGAACTCGGCCGGGATCGTGTAGCCCGGCCCGCCCGTCCCCGTCCCCTGCGGACAGCCGACCTGGATCATGAAGTTCGAGATCACGCGGTGAAAGATGATCCCGTTGTAGAAGCCGATCTTCGTCAACCCGATCAGATTCTTCGCGTGCCCCGGTGCCACGTCGGGATACACGTCGAGCAGGATCTTTCCCAGCGTCGTATCGAATTCGACCTGGTACTTGTTCTTCGAAAAATCCACATCGGCCAGAGCCTTGTCCACATCAGCACGTCGATTGGCAGCCACAGAGCGATCCTTTGTCCCAAGTGAGTTTAGTCCGGTACTTCCGTCGGGCCGCATGATACGGTGGCGAGTGGGGAGTGGGTAGTGGATGGTGGGTAGTGGATGGTGGGGATCAGGGGGAGGCTTGTGACGTCGGCGGTTGGTCCCCATCCGCCACTTGGTCTGCGGAGAGTCCGGCCAGAAATGATGTGGCGGGGTCGGTGTTCCCGTGGGCTTGGCGGACGAATCCACCGATTTCACGGGACATCTCGCGGCGCATGGACTGCAATGACCGGCTCACGGTGTACACCCCGATCAGCATGATCAGATGCCAGACAATGCCGATACCGATTGCACCGGTGTCGGAGAGTCCGAATTCAGAGAGCACCGGCAGTGTGACCAATACGGCGAGTCCGACATACTGAATGACGGATCCGAATCCCAAACAAACTTCCGACCACTGAAAGACCACAGCCGGGCGTCCTTCCAGATGGTCCGTGTCGCAGCGGATCAGCAGCAACAGCAGGACGACCGCGAGCAGGTCACCGGGGGGCATCAGCACGGAAAACGGGAACAGATCGAAGAAGAGTCCCTTCCATCCGCGGACCCTGCGCGTTCGACAGCCGGATAGCACTGCTTCGATGGCCGTCAGCCTCCCGATGGCGCAGAACATCGCCGGACGGTTGAAGAGGACGGCGGCGATTGTTCCCAGCCCTGTCAGCATGGCCACCGTGATCGCGATGATCTGCAGTGATCCGTGTTCAAACAGTTCCGCGAATCCCCCCAGCATCGCGATCAATATCAGTGACAGCCCGATCAGCGATGCAACGTGGCCCGCGATGCAGATGTAAAAGACCACCGTCATGCCGAACTCGTCGCTCTTGAGCTGGGCGACGCCATGCCGCACTTCCAAGTCAAACGCCGAGGTCTCGCTGCGTGTCATGGGAGTGGGCCGTGGATGATGGGTAGGCAAGAACCCGGGAAGCACGCAGGCCGGACCCCTGGTACGGCCGGGCAGTGACCGATAGAAGGATCGTTCCAGTTCACGCTATACGTCGACGGAACCCGATTTCGCCGAGGCGAACAGATCGTCCACATTGACGTTGAACTCGCGAAGATAGACGGAGGTCGCGGTCGATCCCGCTGCGAACTCACCGTGAACACGGTAATTCTTTCCTTTGAGGCACAGGACGGTGACCTGCCGTTCCTCGGGATCGACGAGCCAGTATTCGGTCACGCCCGCCCGCGCATAGTCCGCGCGCTTCTTAACGAGGTCGCGTTCGCGATTCGCCGGACCGGGGCTGATGATCTCGATGACCAAGTCGGCTCCTTTCGGCGGTTTGTCACCTTCGACTCGCCGCTCGTGGCGGATAAAGAACACGTCCGGCTCACGGAGTCGGCCTTTCCAAAGGCGGACGGGGCACGGGGCCGACAACACTTCGCCGAGCGACGATGCTGCGACCGCGTCTTCAAGCCGTCGTGCCAAATACCGCGAGAGACGCTGGTGCGAAGGAGTGGGCATTGGCAGGAACTCCATACATCCGTCCACCAGTTCAACCGGGAAATTGCCCGTCTCGAATTCCAGATAGTCCGCCTCCGTCCAATCTCCCTGCTTTGGGAAACAGTAGGCGACTTCCCAAGGCGGCTCGCCGCGCTTGGAAAGCGGTGGTCGCTCGCTGACATCAACGCCGTCAAAGGTCGCTCCGCGTCCAATCATGAGTCTGCCCCCGTTACGATTCGAATCCGCGATGAATGGTACTGGTCCTGGGTGGGTGTCTCAAGCACTTGCTTCCGTGTCCTTGGAGCCGAACCCGCCACCACCGGGCGTCTCGATCGTCAGAACATCACCCGCTTGGACATCGAGCGACACCTTGCCTCCGAGGTCGGTGACCTCCGTCGAGCCGGCGCGTTGCAGGGTGTTGCGGCCGAGTTGGCCGGGCTCTCCGCCTGCGAGGCCGAACGGCGTGAACGGGCCGCGGCGTTCGGAGAGGATTGAAACGCGCAGCGGCTTCAGGAATTCGATTCGTCTGACGATGCCGTCGCCGCCGCGATGACGACCGGCGCCGCCCGAGCCCCGGCGGATTGAGAATTCGTGGACGCGCACCGGATAGCGGCGTTCGATCACTTCGGGGTCGGTCAGCCGCGTGTTGGTCATGTGGGTGTGAACCGCATCAGCACCGTCGGCATCAGACGTCGCTCCGCTGCCGCCGCAGATCGTTTCGTAGTAGCCGAATGTCCCGTCGCCGAACGTCAGGTTGTTCATCGTCCCCTGGCTGGCCGCCGCGGCACCCAAGGCACCGAGCAGCACATCGACGACGCGCTGTGATGTCTCGACGTTGCCGCCGACCATCGCCGCGCACTGCGCCGGATCGGGATGAGCCGGCGGGTTCAACAGGCATTCGGGCAGGATGATCGTCACCGGTTCAAGCACGCCGCTGTTCAGGGGAATATCGTCCTTGATCAGGCAGCGGAAGACGTACAGCACGGCCGCCGTCACGATCGCGCGGTTGGCGTTCAGGTTCGTGGCCAGGACCGGCCCGGTCCCGGTGAAGTCGACCGTCGCACTGTCTCCTGCAATCGAGATCCTTGCCTGAATCGGCGAGCCGTCGTCGAGATGGTCGATGTGGGTGAAGTGGCGAGTGGCGGAGGAGTGGTGAGTGGTGAGTGGCGAGTGGTGAGTGGAAGGGACACCGGCACGGGTGTTGTTTGGTTGTTGGCTCAGCGCTCGCAGGGCGAGTCGCATTTTCGCGGCGGCGGCGGCCTGAATGTGGCCCATGAAGGCTTGGACGACCGGCCACGAATGGTGTTCGACAAGCTGCCGGAGTTGGTTCGCTCCGGTGTTGTTGGCCGCGACCTGCGCCGCGACGTCGGCCAGGTTGTCGTCCACCGCGCGCGACGGATACGGGCCCGAGGAGAGCAACGTTCGCAACTCGGCCTCTCTTGTCCCCTCGCCCCCGGCTTTGCGGGGGAGAGGGAGAGGGTGAGGGTGAGGGTGAGGGTGAGGGGGGCCTTCGGAACGAGAGACGAGTGTCGAGTGACGAGCGTCGGAGGAAACGGAGAAAACGGCTGAATCTTCGTGGTTGGCAACATCACCGCTCGGCCCCCTCACCCTAGCCCTCTCCCCCGAAGACGGGGGCGAGGGGATGGCGGTCGCTGTGCGACGCGCATCTCGCCCCTCAATCAGCTTGAAGTTTTGGATCAGCACTCCTTCTTCCGCGAGCGTTTTGGAAAACGGGGGCATGCTGCCGGGGACGATGCCGCCGATCTCGGCGTGATGGGCGCGGCTGGCGGTGACGAACAGCAACTCGCCAGTGGTCTGATCGTGGACCGGCGTGACAACGGTGACATCGGGCAGGTGCGAACCGCCACGATACGGATCGTTGGTGACGTAGACATCACCCGGCTTCAGATCGGGGTTGTCTTCCAAGATCCGCCGCACGGTCTCGCTCATGGCCCCCAGATGCACGGGAATGTGCGGCGCGTTGACGACCAGATCCCCGACCGCCGAAAAGATCCCGCAGGAAAAATCGAGACGCTCCTTCACGTTGGTGGAGAGGCTCGTCTGCTGCAGCGCGATCCCCATCTGCTCGGCGATCGACGCGAACAGGTGGTTGAAGATCTCGATGCGCACGGGATCGGAGGAAGTGGTGAGTGGCGAGTGGCGAGTGGCGAGTGAAGGCGGGCATTGCCCGTCCGCGATCCTCTCCGTGTGATCATTCTTCACATGCTTCCCATCACTCCCATCAATCCCCTGGCTTTCAATCACAATCTCACCGCGACTCAGGATGCGCGCGGTGAAGCCGGGATCGATGATGACTGTCGAGGTCGGTTCGCACACGATGGCGGGGCCGGTGAGGACGTCACCGGGATGCAGGTCTTCCCGCAGAAAGATGCCGGTGCGATGGGACTGCGCGTTGAACCAGGTCTCGGTCCATTCCGACGGTGCCGGCTGGCGAACAATCTCGTCGCGGATCGGTTCCACCGGATCGGGGCTGCGGCCGATGACTTCCACGCGCGCCGAGACAATCTCCAGCGGCCGGCCATCGCGGACGTAGCCGTACAGTTGACGATGACGCTCAGCATAGCTGTTGGCGAAATGATCGAAGGCGCACGCACCGGCCTCAGCACCCGCCAGCGCCTCGATCACGATCGTCCCCTCGATCCCCCGATACCGCAGTTCGAGCGATCGGATCGGTGCGTCGATGAGCTCTGGCGAAATCCCCTCGGCCACGACTTCGTCATGGGCGGCGCGTTCCAGTTCGCGGAACATCGGTTCGAGTCCGTCGAGGTTTTCCGTTGTCAACGGCTTCAGGACCGACTGCTCCTTCAACCGGCGGACGTTGGCCAGCCCGATGCCATAGGCACTCAGGACACCCGCGTGGGGATGGGACAGCACCCGCGTCATGCCGAGCGATCGGGCGAGGGCGCAGGCATGCTGGGCTCCGGCGCCTCCGAACGTGACCAGCGCATAGTCGGCGGGATCGTAGCCGCGGGCGACCGAGATCTTGCGGATCGCGCGGGCCATTGTCGTGTTGGCGATGTCGACAAATCCCTGGGCCAGTTCGACCGGCGAATACGTTCGGCCCAGCGGCGACTGCGCGACGCGCTCGCACAGTTCCGCCAGTCGTCGCCGCACG
>JANMLE010000219.1:0-1892 GCA_031372385.1 Planctomycetota bacterium
CCATCAGGTCGATCCGCCCCTCGACGAACCGGGCGAGATCCGTGTGCAGCGCGACCTTGAAGTTGTGATCGAACGGTTTTGAAAGGCTTTGCTGATAGTAGTACTCGGGGTCGGGGTGCCCGATCGCCAGGTTCGCCCAGCGCGACGCATGCGCCCAGATGATCGCGAACGGTCGCCAGTACCAGACGTGCCGGCCCGCCGATTCCAGTCCGTGCGGATCGAACGCGGCCCCCTTCTTGGCGAGAACGTACGCCTTGACCAGTTGTGAAATCCGAATCGCATCCTGACCGGCGTTCTGGTAGACGACGCAGTTGATCGACGGCTCACCGTTGAAGTATCCCTCCTGGTCGATGTCGACGAAGCCGTCGCGCACGTTGGCCACGTCCGACAGATGGACGGTTCGTCCATCGGGAAGGCTGCGGATGACGATCTTGTTCAGGTCGACGCCGCGCTGCTCTTCGCCGAGGGTCCGGATCGACAGCGAACTGCGGCTGGCGTCGATCTGTCCGCCGGTGACATCCAAATTCGCCTGACGAATGGCGGCGGCGACTTCATCGAAGGTGATGTCGTATTCCATCAGCTTGGCCGGACGGATCTCGACACTGATCTCGTCGTCTTTCGCACCGGACATGACAACATCGCTGACTCCGGGGAGCAGCAGCAATTCGTCGCGCAAGGCCCGCGCGGCGCGCTTTCGCTCGGCGTCGCCACCCGGTCCGTGAACGGCGATGCCGATCACCGGCAGCTTCGGTTCCAGTTTCTTGATGGTCGACTTTTGGGCATCGGTCGGCAGATCTTCGATGGCGTCGATCTCGGCTTTGACTTCCTGCAGCACGCGGTCGACGTTGCGCGTCCCCGGCAACAGGCTCAGTCGCGTGGCACTCATCCCTTCAATGACCGTCGAATCGACCTTGTCGACTCCCTGAACGTCGCGCACCGCCTCTTCAATCTTGATCGTCAGGACTTTCTCAATCTCCTGGGGCGAGACCCCCGGATAGATCGTCGTGATCAGCAGCTTTTCCGGCCGCGACTCCGGAAACATCTCGCGCGTGAGCGTCAGCGCGCAGATCATCCCGCTGCCGATGATCACGAACATCAGCAGGTTGACGAGCACCGGATTGCGAACACTGAATCGGGGAAGCGACATGGGGAGTTAGATCAGGCTGGAGGCTGGAGACCGGAGGCAGACGCACCCTACTCGCTGGGGAAGTGGCCGGCGGATTATAGCGTCGGCAGAATTCCGGACCATCACGAACGGGGTCATCGTCGTCTTCTCAGCACGATGAAGAATCCGTCCGTCTGGTCCGGCAGCAGTTCCCACTGATCGGGATGGTCGTGGTACTCCGGGACTTCGTCCGGCCGCTTGATGGTGCTGTAGGGATGTTGGGTGTCGATCACGATGAAGTCGGTGTCGTCGGGGACTCGCTGTTCGTAGTCGCTGACCTTTCTCCGGTATCCGCTGTAGTCGTACGAGCGTTCGTGGTGCGTGAACCGCGGATGCACGAAGTCGGTCGACGCCACTCGGCTGGTTCGTGGGATCAATGACTCCACGCGGGTGAAAAGTTCGGCCCGCCGACTGGTCCCGTACAACTTCTGCCAATTCCAATTTGATCCCGGATCCCAGAACGAAATCCCCAGTGGACTCAGAGTCAAGAAGAGACCCGTGGTCAGGGCGCTGGTCCACAGCAGTGTGCGCGGCAGGATCGGTATCGCGCGATCGACTGACGGACCGCGACGTGCGAACCGAGTCACCAGTGCTTTCAGAGCGCCGTTCGCGCGCGGAATCCCGCCCGCCACCGCCCAGAACACGATCGCGACCAGCGGAGCGTGAAACTGGTGTCGCGGGTCTTTCGCCAACTCGTTCAGACACAGAACACCGAACAGCGGAGCAC
>JANMLE010000246.1:0-6477 GCA_031372385.1 Planctomycetota bacterium
CCTCGACGATCTGGTCGCCGTGACGCAGCCCCGCTCGATGACGATCGTGGGGGCGTTCACTCCACGCGGCGGCATCCGCACCAACGTGACGGTGAATTACTCAAAGACGGCCAACTGATCGGCCAATCACGCAGTGGGGGAATCCGTACTCGTACTCGCACTCGCACTCGCACTCGCACTCGCACCAGCGTTGACGATCGCTTGTTTTCGAGTACGAGGACGAGGACGACGAAACGAACGGGATTCCCCCGTCTCAATTTGGTCGACCACTCCGACGTGGCACCGTCGCGTGAAGCGCGTGCGGTGAGCCGGGCGTTTTCCCACCGGCTCGCTTGGCCTGCGGCCGCGCTGGCGACTACAGTACCCGCCTCTGCGTGGATCGATCCCTTCTGGTAACCTGACGTGAGGTTTGGAATGCGAACGGCTCTGTGGGCGCTGGCGGTGTGCGTGTGTTCGGTCGCAACGGCCGACGAGAACTGGAACCAATTCCGCGGCCCGCGCGGCGACGGCACGTCGACCGAAAAGGGGTTGCCGGTCAAGTTCGCCGAGGGATCGCCGGAGATCGTCTGGAAGACGCCGATTCCCGGCCGGGCTTGGTCGTCGCCCGTCGTCTGGGGGAAGCAGATCTGGGTCACGAACGCCCCGGAACTCCGACCGACGACGAAGGACAAGCCGAAACTCGACGTGCCCCTCGAGTTGTCCGCCGTCTGCGTCGATCTCGACGGCGGCAAGATCATTCACAACGTCAAGCTGTTTGAGGTCGACAAGCCGCAATTCACGCATCCCACGAACAGCTACGGTTCCCCCACGCCGTACATTGAAGAGGGCCGCGTCTACATCCACTTCGGTACCTACGGCACAGCCTGTCTCGACACGCGGACGGGAAAGAAGATTTGGGAACGCACCGATCTGCACTGCGATCATTGGCGCGGACCCGGATCGTCGCCCGTCGTCGATGGCGACCTGCTGTTCCTGACGTTCGACGGCTACGACGTGCAGTTCATCACCGCGCTCAACAAGCTGACCGGCGAAACGGTCTGGAAGAAGGATCGCGGGATCGACTTTGGGACGACAGACGGCGATGCCAAGAAGGCTTATTCAACGCCGCTGCTGATTGAGGCGGGGGGACGGAAGCTGCTGGTCAGCCCGTTTGCTTCGGCCACGATCGCGTATGACCCGAAGACCGGCGATCCGGTCTGGACCGTGCGTCACGGCGGGATGAACGCGGCGGGGCGGCCGCTGTACGGCAATGGCTTGTTGTACATCAATTCCGCCGACGGACCGAACCCGTTGATCGCGGTCCCGGCCACCGGTGAAGGGGACATCACGAAGAACATCGTCTGGCGGAGCAACAAGGCGATCCCCAAGCGACCGTCGCAACTGTTGGTTGGCGATCTGCTGTTCCTGATGAACGACGGCGCGGTCGCCTCGTGCTTGGACGCGAAGACCAGCACGGAGATCTGGACCAAGCGTCTGACGGGAGAATACTGGGCATCGCCGATCTACGCCGACGGCCTGATCTATTGCTTCTCGCAGCAGGGCCACATCCCGGTGTTCAAAGCCGCGCGCGAGTTCGAGCAGGTCGCCGACAACAAGCTCGACGAGGGATTCGTGGCGTCGCCCGCCGTGGCGGGCAAGTCGCTGATCCTCCGTTCGAAGGGGCACCTCTATCGGATCGAGAATCGGTAGCCCGGATTCATTAGCTGCGCGGCGCTAGCCCCGGTTCCCGCAACAACCGGACGCTAGCCCGGATGATTCATGGCAGAAGAAGAACCGCGCTGTTCGTAGCTGAATTCGCAAGTAAACGAATCATCGAACCACGAACTGAGTTCTTGCGAACTCAGCTATGTCGCCATGAATCATCCGGGACAGCGGAACATTCGGGAGCCTCGCCCTGCCAAGAATCAACACGAATGACGGCCAGCCGAATCATTCGACTTGCCGGAGCGTGTTGAATGTCCGGTCCCCGGCATCGCCCAAGCCGGGGACGATGAACTTCCGCGAGTTGAGTTCCGCGTCGATGGCGCAGACGTAGATCTGCACCTGGGGGAACCGGCTCAGGACCGCGTCGATCCCGTCGCGCGCGGCGATCACCGACAGGAGCTTCAGCGACTTCACGCCCCAGGTCTGCAATGCTTGGAGCGCCGCCGTCGCCGAGCCCCCCGTCGCCAGCATCGGATCGAGAACCAGTGCCACATCGACCGGCTTCGAATCCGGCAGCTTGCTGTAGTACTCCACCGGCTGCGCGGTCGCCTCGTCCCGGTACAGACCGAGATGCCAGACTTCGGACTCGGGGAGCAGATCGAGCGCGGCCTCGACCATCCCGAGTCCCGCGCGCAGGATGGGAACCAAACCAATCGACTGGGTCAGCATCCGGCCGGACATCGCGGTGAGCGGCGTTTCGATCGGCGACTCGCGCGTCACCAGATCCTTCGTCGCCTCGTACGCCAACACCGTCGCCAACCGGTTGATGAGCAACCGAAATTCAAACGGCGACGTGGACTTGTCGCGCAACCGGGTCAAATGGTGTTGAACGACGGGATGACACACTTCCTTCACCTGTGACATTCATTGTCCCCTTCTGGAATTCCGCATGGGTGGGGTCGGGGCGTTGGGGCGATGATGATACGAGGGGAGATCGCAAACGTGAACCGTCATCCCCGGTTTGGCGAGTTGTGTTCCCCAATGATTTGTGCCCAAATTGGAGCGGGACAGACCGGCCATCGCGGAACATTTTTCCACCGCAGGTTGAGGGATGGTCGATACAATCCACTGCCGTCCGCGTCGAACCGCGCGGAAGAGGTCCGATGAGCGTTTGGATCGGAGGAATACCATGCCCGCCAAGTTTGGTCTGTTGGTCGCGATCAGCCTCATGTTGTCCGATGCCGTTGCCGCAGTTTCTGCGGCGGAGTCACCTCAGCCGATCACCCCGCAGAGGGACTCGACCGGCAAGATCCGGGTCCGCATGATCTGCGGGGATCGCGCCACCGATGCCCGGATGGCGCTGCTCGTGAATCATCCGGAAGTTCAAGACGTGGCGGCGTTCGGCAAGGACGATTTCACCGGCGCGGGACTCGTCCACCTCAAGTCGCTGCCGAAGCTCGAGTCCTTGTCGCTCGGCGGTTCCGGCATCACCGCAGCGGGACTGGCGCATCTCCGCGGGAACTCATCGCTGCGCAGCTTGATGCTGCAGCAGATGCCACTCTCCGAGAAAGCCGCGGAACAGATCGCGGCCATCCCGCATCTGGAACGGCTGCGGTATGGCGGCAGCGTCATCCCGCCGGAGGCGTGGCCGCACCTCGCGCGGATGCCACACCTGCGCGAACTCTCCATCGCGGACAACAGTCTCATGGATGCAGACCTTGGCGGCCTGAAGGAGTTCACCCACCTGACGGCACTGGACATCGAAGGGAGCGGATTCACATCCGCCGTCGTCGGCACGATCACTGCCAACACGGGTCTTCGCAAACTGACGCTGACGCGCTTCCCGCTCACCGATGAGGCGGCGAAGCAGTTGACCGCGTGTACTCAATTGGAATCGTTGGTGCTAAACAACGCGACGGTCACGCAGGCCGGACTGAAGAGCCTGGCGACGCTTCCCAATCTTCATTCCGTGCATCTCTACGGAGACTCCCTGACGGACGCCGATCTTCCGGTCTTTGAAGATTTCAAGACGCTGCGCAACCTGGACATGACGAGCCCCCGGATCACCGAACCAACGACCCATGCGCTGCGCGCCGCACTCCCCAACACGCTCGTCAACCTGTATCGCTGGAGGCACACGGTCGACGATCTGAAGGCGATGTCCAAGGGGGTTGAACTGGACCCGGCCGGGCGTGTGGTCGGCGTCAACATGAGCTGCCTGAAGTATGCGACCGACGAGAAACGGCGGATCGTCCACAACTTCCCCACGATCGTGTCCCTGCGGGCCTTCGGCGGCAGCACGCTGACCGACGACGGGCTTCAATCGATCCCCAACCTGCCGAACCTCGGGATTCTGGAGATCAAGTCTGTCGCCGTGACGGACGCCGGACTGCTGCATCTGCGAAAGATGACCGCGCTGCGACAGGTGCGCCTCGTCACTCCGGCGGTGACCGACCGCGGCATCGCTGACTTGCAGAACGCGCTGCCCCATTGCCGGGTCGGTCGATGGACGGCCGGACGGGTGTCAGAAGAGACGGTCGAGGACGAATGAGCTCGCTCGTTTCGAGCCGGATGCGTGTCACTCTTCGCGTCGAATGGAGATTCAGGCTCAATCGACTCTCGACACATGGGGCAAGGGCCTTGCGGTTATTGGCCGGTTATTCGTTGCGCGGTTCGAACGGAAAAATCTGTTCGTAGCGACGCTGGCCAAAGCGTGGGCGATTTTCCGGCCATCGCACACTCTGCCAACCTGTCGTCCATACACAACTCTGACAATTCCAATGGCGACGGGCCATTCTGCGGCATGAGATTTGCGCCAGGGCTTGAGGCAGGATTTATCTGCCAAACAAGCAGGGAGCGAGCGGATGTGCGAAGGGATTGTCGAGGAGTTGCGGGAGATTGATTTGGGGGACAAGCGTTTGAATCGGCGCAGCGAGCTGGTTATGGAAGCGCTGGCGGCCAACCCGGAGGCCAGTATCAACGCGGCTTGCGACGGGTGGGGCGACACGCTGGCGGCGTATCGGTTGTTCAACAATTCCGCCGTCACGCCGGACAAGTTGTGTCTGGGTGTGGTCGGGTCGGAGTTCTTTGATCGCGCGCCGGAGACGCTCGGCAAAGCCGACGAACGTCGCACGCTGCCCATCGAAGAGAAGGAGAGCTTTCGCTGGCTTAAGGGCTATCGGCTGGCCTGCCAGTTGGCGGCGGAATGTCCGCAGACGCGGATCGTCAGCATCGCGGATCGCGGATCGCGAGGCGGACATCTATGACATCTTCGTGGAGGCCCAACAACACACCGGCCCGCGCGCCGACTACATCATTCGCGCCAAAGAAGATCGCAGCATTCTGGAGCGCGATCTGGAAGCGGGGCCGGCCGTGTATGTCAAAGTGCGCGATGAAGTGAGCGGATCGAAGTTGCTCGCGACCCGGACCATCGAACCCAGTGCGACTCCGAAGCGTGCCGCGCGGCAGGCGCACTTGGAAATTCGTGCGCTCACGGTCGAGGTCAAGCCGCCGCACGCGCGAGCCCCTCTGCCATCGGTGACGCACAACGTGGTCCTCGTCGAAGAGGTCGGCGGCCCCGGCGATGGCACCGATGTGTCGTGGCTGCTGCTCACCACGCTGCCGATCGAAACGCTCGACGAGATCCTGCGCATCATCGATGACTACGTCGCACGCTGGACGGTGGAAATCTATTTCCGCACGCTGAAAACAGGCTGTCGCGTGGAAGACATCCCACTGGAAACCAATCACCGCCTGAAGAACTGTCTGGCGTTTTACAAGATCATCGCCTGGCGCATCTTGAACTTGACGTACCTAAATCGGACCTGCCCCAAGCTCCCCTGCACCGCCGTGTTCGCCGACAGCGAATGGAAGTCCGTCTGGCGCGTCGTCAAGCAGAAACCGCTCCCCAAGAAACCGCCCGTGCTCTCGGACTTCCTGCGACTCCTGACGCAACTGGGCGGCTACAACAACCGAGCCACCGAAACCCCACCCGGCCCCCAACCCCTCTGAATCGGCCTCCGCCGAATGGAGGAGAGCCGCCGAACTGGAGCGAACAGACAACGGTCGCTTCGCGGCGGGCAACTCTCTGACGTTGTTTCCGCACAGCCCCTTAGATGAGAGCCACCGCTCAGACTCGAACTGAGGACCTACGCTTTACGAAAGCGTGGAACGATTGACGCAACGGGCAACGTCGGGAACGAGTTGCAGGCTGACGCTGAGTTTGGTTGCACGAATGGTTGCACGGCCGAACGGGAACACGACCGCGGTTCCACGTCTGCCAAGTCGGTCGATCCTGAGTTGGCGAAGATCCTTGCCGCGTGGTCCGACGTTCCCGAGCATCTCAAGGCCGTGGCCGTGGCGAACGTGTTGGCGCTGGTTGCGACTGCTCGGAAGTCGGCCCGGTGACGAGCGGCATCGGGCGCAAGGCTGTCGCGCCTTGGGGTGTGACCCGCGAACCGTACCAACGCGACGACCGGCCGCCGTTGCGAAGCTGTGCGGTGTGGGATGGTCCCCTCCCCCCGTTGTAGGTTCTTCCGACGCCCCCACCCCGTCCACCGCCGTTGAACGACCACGCAGAAGCCGTTCGGAGACGAAAATAATCGGCTTCCTTCCTTCCCCTTTTTCGCGGCCGATGTCGTCCGTTTCCGGGGCCAACGCGGCGGATGCTGAGGCGAAGGGGGCCGGACGGCTCGGCTGCCGGGGGATGCGATAAGTCCGGCATTGGCGGTCGTTTGCGCACGGGCGAGACTGAAGAATGAACAGGGCAGCGACGGTGACCAACGACCGCGCAGGACTCTTTCGGAGATGAAAAAAAGCAGCTTCCTTCCCTTT
>JANMLE010000295.1:0-1090 GCA_031372385.1 Planctomycetota bacterium
ATTCCAAGACGTCACCCAAACGCAACAACTTTCGAAAGCGAAGTGTCCATGACCGTGCCACACGCTGCCCAGCGTGAACAAGACGTTGCCCACGCGGTGAAACGAAGGCATCGGTGCGAATGCTTGCGACATGCGGACGAACGCGCCTACACTATGCCCGCTCGCGAACACACCGCCGTGCCGAGCGGCCCCTGCCCCCTGTTACCCTCCAAGGATCGCACCGATGTCTCATCTGTCCCGCCGTCAGTTCCTTGAGAATTCCATGTTTGCGACCGCTGCCGCGGCACTGGCCGCGCAAGCTCGACCGAGCTTCGCCGCCGAAGCCGGGCCGGATGAGAAACTGCGGGTCGCGTGCGTCGGCGTCAATGGTCGGGGTGGTTCGCACATCGCCGAGTTCGGAGCCCGCAAGGATTGTGAGATTGCCGCCATCGTCGATGCCGACGAAGTCGTCGGGAACAGGAAGGCGGACGAGCTTGAAAAGCGGTTTGGCAAACGCCCGGACGTCTACCTCGACATGCGGAAGTGTTTTGAAGACAAGTCGATTCACATCGCCAGCATCGCCACTCCCAACCACTGGCACGCGCTCTCCGCCATCTGGGCCATTCAGGCCGGCAAGGATGTGTACGTTGAGAAGCCCGTCAGCCATAACGTGTCGGAAGGCCGGCGCATCGTCGAGGCCGCTCGCAAGTACAAACGCATCGTGCAGACGGGGACACAGAGCCGCTCAAACCCCGGCATGCGTCAGGCCATCGAGTTCATGCACAAGGGTGGCATCGGCGAAGTCAAGCTGGCCCGTGGTCTGTGCTACAAGCCGCGCGGTGCGATCGGCCCCCGCGGCAACTACGACGTTCCCGCCAGCGTCAACTACGACCTGTGGTCGGGACCGGCCCAGATGCATCCGCTGACACGCCCGAAGCTGCACTACGATTGGCACTGGCAGTGGGACTACGGCAACGGTGATCTCGGCAACCAGGGGATCCACCAGATGGACATCGCCCGCTGGGGCCTGAACGAGATGAACCTCGGCGAATCAGTGCAGAGCTACGGCGGCCGGTTCGGCTACGAGGATGCCGGCGAGACCGCAAACACC
>JANMLE010000300.1:0-2972 GCA_031372385.1 Planctomycetota bacterium
CAGCTTGGCATTGCCGCATTCGTCGCGCACGCATCCGGGAAAGCAGGTCTGGTTCCAAGCCCGTTGCACCGTCCAGCGACCGCAGTCCTTCCGCTCCGTGCGGTACGTCGTGACCGGTTGCATGACGGTGTAGCAGCGTTCCTGGTTGACGGTTTCGCTGACGTTGCGGATCACCGTGCGGCGGCATTCGCGTTCGATTGTCTCGGTGACCGGTCGCTGCACGCAGCGGCGGACTTCCTTGGTGCATTCCTCCCAGACCGGTTTCCGCACGGTGTACGAGCAATCGCGGTACAGGGTCTCGGTGACGGGTCGCATCACGGTGTAGCGCTCTTCGCGATCCGCCGTCTCGATGACCTGGCGGGCCACTTGGTACTGTTGCTCGCGGTACGCCGTTTCCACGACGTTGCGATAGCACGTCTGCTGCACATCCTCGGACGTCGTGTCATAGACGGTGCGGCAGACCGTGTATGCCTGCGGCTCCTGCACATAGCTGTAGACGGTCCGCTGGCATTGCTGCCGTTCCACGCGGCAGGTGGTGTAACACGCCGCGGGCTCGCAGGCCGTTGTCGGACAACAACGGTAACTGGCCGCTCCGCAGTAACTCCCGGCCGATGCCGTCTGTGGAGTTGCCGCGGAGGCCAGTGCCAGCGCAGCCAGTGCGCCAAACATTCGCCTGTTCATCATGATTCCCCTCAAGTGACCTATTGGTGTTTCCGTGATGCAAGCACCCCGACACATCCCGACGGGAATTGCATACGTCGATTCATCCGTGTGACCGAACGATTCCGCATTCACGTTGGAACCACGTTGCCGGCTTCAACCGCCAGAGTCCCCTGTGAACGGAATCGGTGAACGAATTATGGCGTGAGGCGCAACCGGTGGGTTAAGGAAAAAGGGAAAGAATTGCCAAACTGCCGGAGCGAAAAGAAAACGTGGTTGCAAACCTCATACAACCCGCAGAGCGTCAATCGACGACGGCCCTCGCCGGACCGGACAAGTTCCCCCAGCTTAACGCGAGTTTGTCGCGTGTGTCGCGCATGCGGTGGCGTGCGAAGGGCCTGTGAGGAGGGTTCGCATCGGTTGAGAATCGTCAACGCGGCGCGTCGTCAAGAAGCGACAGGGCAGGCAGAGCTGATGGGGGATGTGAACAGGCGTTGCCGAAAGTCACCCGGTCTCTGCGCGGTGAGAAAGCGGGACAATCGAATCGTTTAACCCTGAGCCAACGGCGAAGGGGGATCGCGCAGATGCGCCTATCTCCGCTGGCACGGTCGGCAAACGCATTGGGATGCTGGCACCCGATCCCTTCGCCGTTGGCTCAGGGTTAAACGACTCGGTCTCAGCCGCGTGCGGTATGGTCCGCGTTCCCGTCGCGGGTGAGGGGGCGGATTGCCGAATCACGCGCCGCGTTCGTCCGTGATGTCCTTGCTGTTGAACCGCACGTCGATCAGCGTTGTCACGCCCCGCTTTGATGTCGGGTGATACCCCTTGCGGAACTGGAACCGCCACACCAGATCGCCGCTCAGGTTGCGGGCGTCCTCTTCGGACGGGATGAATGTTTCCACACTCTCGCCGGGCCCCAGGTCGCGATTCAGGTTTTGGCCGATCATGCGAAACTCACTGCTGACCGGCGTGTCGAACATGTGGAACAGGGACTTGCCGGCCTGGCGGTTGGCCTCGATTGCGATGAAGCCGTTGGCTTGGACCGACTCGCCGAGATTGATCGACTTGCGGGTGTAGAGCATGTGCGAATCGAGCGGGGCGAACGTCTGGTCACGCGAGGCGTTTTCAAACTTCACCCACAGCTTCAGGACCGGTTCCGACGGATCGCGGTCCATTTCGCGCTTGCCGGAGTAGTGTTCGAACTTCACCCGGCCGCGCGTGACCTTGATCGGTGTCACGCGGACGTTTCCAAACCGGCGCGACTGGCCGAGCGACAGCACGTGTCCCGGCGCGAGCTCGTTCTTCGGCTGGTTGTACTGCCAACTGATGTCGCCGTTCTTGTTCGTGGGGGGCTTCAGGTCCGGCAGGCTTTCCAGGTTGCTGGTCCGTCCGAAGATCAGCATATACACCAGCACGATGGTGACGGCGCTGGCGTAACTGGCGACGATGATGAGCAACATCAACAGGAATTTTTGCCGCGACATTGATTCGCTCGCCGCGAATCCCGCCGCCTCCTGCGCCACGGTTTGCGATGGCAGAACCGTGGCCTGAATCGGGGGTGCCTGCGGCGGAGCGGCGGTGAAGGTGGGATAAGCCGTTGGAGCGGCGGCGGGTGCCGCTCCAAACGTCAACGGCGTTGCGGGGGGAGCGGGTGACGCAGCGATCACGGCCGGCGCGGCCCCAAACGTCAACGGGGCTGATGGTGGTGCGAGCGGTGCAGGCGCGGCGGCGAACATCACCGGGCTTGGCGGTGGTGCAACTGGTGGTTCGGCGGCGGATGGCGCGGCCACCGGTGCGGCGGTGGCAAACACGACGGGTTCTTGCGGGGGTGTCGTGAACTGCTGTGGAGGCGCGAGATCCGGCGCTTGGGATTCGACAGGCGGTCCCAACGAAAACTGCTGAGTGGACGAAAAATGAAGTTCCGTCTCCGCAGGCATCTCAGAGAATTGGACCGTGGCTTCTGTGTCCGGGGAGCCTTGATCCATCAACGGCGCGGCCGCTGTCTCTGGTGACGGGGCGTCTGGGCTTTTGGCGTTCAGGTACAGATTGGGAGCACTGTGCCAGCCTTGGGCCGGATTGTCCGACTGTTCTTCGAGGCTGCCGAACACGCTCGACGAGTTCAAGTCATCGGCCGCGACAGGAGCCGCCCCCGTGGCAGGGAGGCCCGCGGTCGGGCCGACGTCTGCGGCAACGTGGGCGATGCCGGTCGTAGCGACGTCATCAACAGTCGTCGGGACGAAGGCGGGGGCAGGAACCAGCGCAGGATTTGGATCGGCGGAAACTGGCACCGGCGTGAATTCAGGCGGCATCGG
>JANMLE010000308.1:0-3253 GCA_031372385.1 Planctomycetota bacterium
GAAGGAACGAAGAAGCCCGGCTCCGGCGGAAGCAAGGAAGAGGCCGGCAAGCCCGGTGCCGAACCCGGCAAGGGGGGGCAGAAGCAGGGAGCGGAGGGAGGAAAAGAAGGAGCCGCCCAGGAAGGTGGCGAAGCAGGCGAAGGGACGGGTCAGGGCAAACCGGGTGGGAAGCCCGGCGGCAAGGGTCAACCGGGACAGGGCGCGGGTCAGCAGGGGAAGGGCGCGCCGGCGGGTGGCGGACAAGCGGGCGCGAATTCCGAAGGGGCCTCGGCCAACGGAGGACCGGCCGCTGTCGACGATGGCGAAGAGGCCAACCTCGAATTCAAGAAGCAGGCGACGGAGTTGGTTCTCAAGCGACTGCAAGACGGCTTGGAACGGGGTGACATCGATCCCGAACTACTCGAAAAACTCGGCTGGACGCAGGACGAAATGCGCCGGTTCACCGAGCGGCTCAGCAAGCACCTGCAGGACGCCAAGTCCGGCGACGAAACACCCGAATCGCAGGCCCGGCGTCAACAGTTCGAAGAGATGCTGAAGAGCCTGGACGTGAACAAGAAGGGGACCACCCGCCAGGGGGACAAGGCCGCGCAGCGCGAAGTCAACCAGATCGAATCTCACCGCGCCGTCGTCCCCAGGGAATACCGCGGTGCCTACGACAAATTCAGCCGCGAGATCACGCGACAAAAGACCAAGCCCGCGCCGAAGTAAGGCAGTCGGCAGGAAATGATCGACCCGTAGGACGGATTTCCAATCCGTCCGGCGTTGACGGACGGATTGGAAATCCGTCCTACGTCATTGGTGGTTGGTAGTTGATTGCCTCAGTCGTACGAGTGTGATGTCAGGCATGCACGCCAGTTCTGACAGCCCTCCTCATTCGCGCTCGTTTTGATTAGCGCGGTAATTTTTTTGGCCCGCGCGAATAAAAACGGGCGCGAATTAGAAGGCGGAGTCGTGATAACCAAGCCGTGGCAGGGAACCACCGCTCCACCGATGGGACCATCGCTAAGGTGATGCTCACACCCACCGGTGACGAATCGCTGGCCGTGAGAACCGCGGTCAGGAATGCGGTGTCGGATCACCGCCGGCTCGATCCGTTCATGGTTTCACCGGTGCGACCGGCTTGATTCTGTCGGGGCACGGGTGCTGGAACGGAAGGCGGCCGCCGGTCCACGCGGCTTTGGCGTCGTGCTTCAGTTCGGAGTACTTCCGGGCGAGCTCAATCACCGCGTCGTCACTCTTGTCGACATGCAGCGCGAGCCAATCCCCCTCGACCCCTTCCTTCGCCACACGGATGCCCGCAGCCAGCCGGCCACGATGGTCGCCGCCGGCACAATCGGCGGCGATGAGCGCGGCCATCAGCCGGTCGGCCAGACTTCCCGCAGTCTCTTCATAGGCCGTCGACATCGCGACCACGACCGCGCGGCCGGTCAGTGTGTTACCCTGGCAACTGTAGAAGCGGCCCGTCATCGCCCCCCAATAGAGACTGTCCTTGCCGGCACCCGTTGGGTTGTGAACGGCCGCACGGCCCCGCATGTCGATGATGGCCAACTGCCGCAGATCGGCGTCCGCATCGTCCTTCAGAAGTTCGTGGATCACCGCTTCGGGACGTTTCCCCTGCTGGAGCATATCGAGCGCGGGCTCGCCCCATTTGGGAACGTGGTGATGCTGAGTGCAGAACGCTCCGACACCGGCCCGCACATACGGCACCACTTTGCCGACGGCCGGATACCTGCTGGCGACGGCCGCACCGCAGACGTTGTTCTCCGGATCGACCGCAACGATCGAGAACGTGGCCGTGATGTCGGGCGGCGTCTTAACGTGTGAGCCCGTCGGTGCCGCGGTTGTCCGCAGTCCCAACAGGTCGGACAGCACAAGACCGCCGACGCCGAGCATCCCCACGCGCAGGGAATTTCGCCGCGTGATGGCGCGGTGTTGCCGATGTGGATCGCTGGTCCGGTGAAACATCTCATGGTCCTTGTCGCAGTGGCCGTTCATCGCCGTGGTGTCATCCGCATCGGCCGGTGTCATACCCGAAAACGACGGTTGGTCTCAAGGACGATGGACCGACACGCAGGTCATTGCGTTGGCCGACATCCGTGCCGACACATGACGGCAAAATGCCAGGACCAGTTTACGAAGACGGCAGCGCTATCCCGGATTACTCACCACGAAATACACGAAAGGAAAACGGTGAGGCAGGTTAGTTGAGGCGTGAGTCCATGGACGGTGCGACACAATGCTCCTGGTGACCCGCGACGCAACTCTCCGCCTTTCGTGTTTTTCGTGTATTTCGTGGTTCAGTCCATGAATAGTCCGGTCTATGGCTGAAGTGATCGGGCCAGCGCGGCGGTGGCCCAGCCGGTGGCGGTGAACGAGATGAACTGGTCCTTCTCGTGCGGGTCGCCGTTGTCGAACCAGGGTTGAATCGGCTTCGACCGGGTGACGACATGCCACGACCCGTCCTGCTGCTGCGTCTCCAGCAGGAAGGCGACCCCCTCGCGAAAGGCCGCTTCACCGGTCGGCAGGCCGGTCTCGGCCAGGACATGCAATGTCTGACCGGTGGCGTAGGCATCGCTCTTCAGAGTCGCGTTCTGACTCCATCCGCCATCGGCGTGTCGACTGGCGAGCACACGATCGCGCAACGTCTCCAAGCGCGCGTCAGTGCCGCCCAGAAGTTTCTCACCCCACAGGGCAAAGTTGAGATCCTCCTGTTCGTCCAGCGGTGCGGCGGCGAGCCACGTCTTGGCCCGGCCGATCGCTTCGTCCACCTTGTCCCGCTGCGCGGCCGAGGCGAACCGTTGGATGCCGATCGCTGACAACACCGTGCAGCTCACGGACGACACTTCCAGCGGCGGACGGTTCGACGGGGGCTTCCAGCGTCCGTCCGGTTGTTGCACACTGAGCAGGTAAGCGGTCATCGCTTCCCCAAGGTCATCGGCGTCGTCCCCCGCCAGACGGAGAGTCCACAGTCCATAGCCGACCGTCGCCGCCCGGCCACCGACGTGCTCCCCCTTGGCCAGCCGTTCCTTTCGCTCGCCGAAACTCTTGCGGGTGAATTGCCGCTGTTCGCGAAACAGTTCCCCATCAACCTTCAACCCGGCCTCGCGGGCGGTCTTCATCGCCAACAGGGGCAGGGTTTGATGGTGGCAGGCAAAGCAGGATTGGTGCGACGGATATTCCCGTGCCCCCCGTTCCAGCACCACCAGCCCCCGTTCGACCGCGGCGCGAACCGCCTTCGGTTGTTCGTCGGCCG
>JANMLE010000362.1:0-5339 GCA_031372385.1 Planctomycetota bacterium
CGCAGAAACTCGGCATCGTCGGCGACGGGTGCGACGCTCATGCCGGCCGCGGACTCGATCAGTTGATCGATCTTCGCATGAACCGGTTCATCGGCGGACGCTGAGGTCGCGCCGGCGATCAACTGCAGTCCCAAGCCCAGAATGAGAACCGTTCGCATGTATCTTCTCCCGGTCGAATTGCTCGGTGACCATTGATTAGGAATCGTTGTTGCGAATCAGGCTACCTGCGACTCCCAGTGTGGACAAGGCCCGATCCCTGAAGTGAGTCGGATAGACGGCTCGTCGTTTCAATTCAAAACGTGACGAAGCTTTCAACGATGCCTCGTTTAGCCCCAACGCCAGCGGCGTGGGAGCGGGTGCGGGGCAACCGTTGATCGCACGCACGCCGTTGGCGTTGCGGCTAAACGTCGAACATTTCGACCGCGTGCGGTTCAACGACTCACTTCTTCATGTACTTCCAGTTGCGGGGCTTTCCCTCCGCGAGCCATTCGATCGTCGTGGCGAGACGCCGCAGGCGGGTGGCTTCCTGCTTGGCTTCCGTCAGCCAGTCGACGTATTCGCGCTGGTGGCTTGGTGGCAGGTTCTCGAACGTCTCGCGTGCCTTGGCATTGGCGGCCAGCGCGGCGCGAAGTTCTGCGGGAATCTTCGGCTTCACCGCTTTCTTCCGGGCCGGTTTCGGCAGCGCGATCCCTTGTTCGTTGAGTGCCATCGCCTCGCGGATGTACGCCAGCAGGATTTCCTCATCGGGCAGCTCGGCGACAGACTTCACTTTGGTGCCGTGCGGAGTTGTCCCGCTCCCCGCTTTGAACAGGCCGTGGGGATCGCTCATCAGCTTCCCCTTCCAAAAGCCGAACCCGACATGATGCTTGAACGCGGCCATCATGCCGACAATTCCGAGGTGCTCGAAATGCGGCAGGCCCCACTTGATCGATTCCTGAATCTTGGGGCTGGCCAGATGAAACAGCTTCCGCAGCCGCTTCAAGATCGGCCGGGCGAATTCGGCGGCGTCGTTGATATAGGCGTCCACCTCGGGCAGCGTGTTCTTCATGCGGGGTCTTTTCAGTTCAACCAGTGTCACAATCGCCGCGAAAGTTTAACGGCCTGCGGCGCGGCATCTACTCCACGGGCATCTTGTGCGACGTTTAGCCGCCACGCCAACGGCGTGCGTGCAATCAACGGTTCGCCCGCATCCGCTCCCACGCCGTTGGCGTTGGGGCTAAACGTGGAAACGTCTCATTCAGAGCTGCGCGAAGTATGGAAACAGTGCTCGCCATCGGGGATATCTCCCACAAGTGCCGGTTGCATCCGCGGCCTTCCGCCGCCAGACTGCGGCAGGCTCATGATTCATGGCAAAGGCTTCCGCATGCGAATGTTTGAAGGAACTCCCTGGGACCGTCCGCCGACGTGCGAACGTTGCGGCAAACTGGCAAGCGACTGCGCCTGCCCGCCCGATCCCGCACCGAAACGAGTCGTCCCCCCCGAGAAGCAGACGGCGCGATTGGCCGTGGAAAAACGGAAGAAGGGCAAGCTGGTGACGGTCATCCGCGGTCTGTCCGCCGAAGCCAATGACCTGCCGGCGCTGTTGGTGCGGCTGAAGAATTCCTGCGGAGCCGGCGGCACCCTCGACGGAGATTCACTGGAAATCCAGGGCGACCACTTGGACCGCCTGCGAACGCTGCTCGGTGGCATCGGTTACAAACTCGGCCGGTGAATCTGGTCCAACAGGTTCAACACGGATTGTGGCGAATGGAGTTCAGTCTCGCTGGCGACTCATGCAGAGATTGCGTGAAGCGTGAGCGACCCTTTACGATGGTCCGCGAGATCGGCCATCGAACAGGAGGAGTTGGGATGAGCGTGAAAGTGACCGAGCGCCAAGTCCAAGAACAGCTACCCGAACTGATGCAACGCGCGGTCGAGACCGGCGAAGCGTGCGTCGTCCAACGGGATGGCCGGGACTATGCCGTCATCGTGGGTGTGCGGGAGTGGAAACGCCGCCGCGTCGGGACCAGTCTGGACGCACTCGGACCGGCGTTTCGCCTGACCAAGCCGAAGCAGCAGCGAACGGAAGACCTGCTGGAGGTGGGCAAGCAGCGCCGACTGACGCGCGCCGAACAGCGTGAACTCGACGCCCTGCTGCTGGAGAGTGAGGAAGTGTTGCTGCGACGCACCGCCGCCCTGGACCGGCTGTCATGAGCCGGATGTCCGCGGCTCTCCGACGGCGTGTCGAACAACGGGCCCAGGGATTGTGCGAGTACTGTCGTTCGTGCGCGGAATACACGGGACACGACTTCACCGTGGACCACATCCTGCCCGAATCGCGCGGCGGTCGCACGACCTTTGACAACTTGTGTTGGAGCTGCTTCTGGTGCAACAACTTCAAGTCGGCCCGAATCAAGGCACTCGACGTGCGAAGCGGACGCCTCGTTCCGCTCTTTCATCCGCGAACCGACGCCTGGTCCGATCACTTCCGCTGGAGCCGCAACCAGACCCGAGTGGTCGGACGATCTCCCGTGGGTCGCGCCACGATCGAAGCTCTCCGCCTGAACCGCCCGGTCCTCGTCCGTGCCAGAAAAGTCTGGGTTCGGCACGGATTACATCCGCCAGAATCGTAGACCCAACCCCGGTTTCCCCCGGTGGTGAGTGTGAAAAGCGGACCAGACTTTACGGAGTCCGCACGCCAGCCCGCACGACCCGGAATCCGTATTGGTAATCACGGACGGTGGGGTCGCTCGTGAGGCGAAAGCCAGAGCGCGAGCTTGCGGCATAGCGGTACCAAGAACCGCCACGCAACACACGATTGTCATATCGTGGCGTCGTCACCGGATCGACGGTCGTCCCACTGCGGCTGTCGTAGGCTGACGCGCTATACGCATCAAAGCACCATTCCCACACGTTGCCGTGCATGTCGTGCAGGCCGAATGAGTTCGCCGGATGCGACCCCGCCCTCGTCGTCCGCTTCAAATACGAGCCCTTCGTTGTCGTGCCGTAGGGATAGTTGCCATCGACGTTGGCCTTGTCACCGTTCAGCACGCTACCGAAATGAAATGCGGTCGTTGTGTTGGCTCGGCAGGCGTATTCCCACTCGGCTTCTGTGGGCAGGCGGTAACCGTTGCCGTTGGTCAGCGAGACCGTGGCCGAGTTGATTGAACCGCTGTCGTCGGTGATGGTGAAATTCAGTGCGTAGGACGGAGTCAGACCTTCCTTCACACTCAGCCTGTTGCAGAACTGAATCGCGTCGTACCACGACACTTTCTCGACGGGGAACTGGCTCGTGTCCTGGCCACGCACATCGTTACTGAACCCGGTCTTCGAGAAGTAGCTCGGGTTGGTTCCCATCACTTGCTCATACTCGCCCTGCGTGACTTCATTCACGCCGATGTAGAACGGCTGTTTGATCTGCACCGTGTGCTGCGGCCCTTCGTCATTTGGCGTTCTGCCTCCGATGCGGGCGATCCCATCTGGAACGTCCCCGGCGGAATCAGGGCCAGTTGCATGCCGATCCCGTTTTTCTCGACGACCTTCTTCCCAAGGAACTTGGCCCAGTCTGCTTGCGAGGTCTTCGCTTGGGGTTCTTGGACGGCATTTAATTGCGGCGGGCGGACCGGCTTTTCGAGCGCGCGGTCCAGCGCGAGTTTCGCCTCTTCGCTCTTGGCCTTTGCACCATCTTTCCCGGTGATCGTGCTGATGATCAGCACAAACAGGCACAGCACGAATCCGCTGCCGCCGAGGACCGACCACCGCACCGCGGGGGATTGACCCCGCCACCATGTCGTGAGCGGTGCGAGCCTGCGGAGGATCGGCGACACGATTCGCTTCTGCTCACCGGCCTTGGCCGGCTTGAGCCACACGGGCGCGGCGGGAGGCTCTTGCAGAAACTCCAACGGCTGTGGAGCCTCGTCAAACTCAACGTGCTTCTCCAACGCGACGGGCGCCTTCAGGTCGATCGCTTCCAATGCGGCGATCAGTTCGGCGCAGGTGGCGTAGCGGTCTTCCTTCTTCTTTGCGATCAGCTTGTGACAGACGGCCGCCAACTGCGGCGGAATGTTCGCGTTGAGGCTCAGCGGTGACGGAGCGTCGCAGACGGTTTTGCGGCCCATGATCTCGATGGCGCTGCCGGTGAAGGGCCACTCACCGGTCAGCATCTCGAACAGCATCACCCCCAGCGCGTAGAGGTCGCTGCGCTGGTCGATCCCGTCCGCCTTGCCGATCGCCTGTTCGGGCGACATGTACGCCGCCGTGCCGACGATCATGCCCTGCGTCAGGCCGGCGTCGGTCGCGCCGGTCGTGCGGCGGGCCAGGCCGAAGTCCATGATCACCGGTTCACCCTTCCGGTTGAGCATCACGTTCTCGGGCTTCAGATCCCGGTGGATCACCCCTTTCTCGTGAGCGGCCTCCAGCGCGCCGGCCAGTTGCACGATCCAGCGGACCGCTTCCGCCGGTTCCCGTCGCCGGCCGACGCGTTTCAGGTACGACTTGAAATCTTCGCCTTCGATGTACTGCAGCGCGATGAACCGGATGCCGTCGATTTCGCCGAAGTCGTAGACCTTGCAGATCAGCGGATGATCGACCTTGGCCGCCGCTTTGGCTTCCGTCTCCATCCGCTTGATCAGCTTGGCCGAGCCTGACGTCGAGACCCGCGCCACCTTGAGCGCCACCGGCCGGTCCAGTTGGATGTCGTGCGCCAGGTAGACGGCTCCCATCGCCCCCTTGCCGAGCAGCTTCTCGATGCGGTACCGCCCGAACTGAGTCGGCAGCGTGGCGAACGGACCGGTGACCAGCGGCACGGAATCCGCCGCGCGAGCGGTCTCACCCATCGCTCCCGCAGGCTTGGCCGGCTTCACGATGCGCGAGGCTTCGGCGCGGGAGACATCCACAGCACGTTTCGGGGATTCGGCCATGATTCACTTTCTTCCAAAAAGATCGGACCAGGTTGCCGAGCGATTTCTGCGGTCAGGTTCTGGTGAGCCGGGTGCCGTCAGGCCCCGGATTCTTCGTTCAAGAGTCCGGGGGCTGACGCCGCCCGGCTCGCTTGGATTTCAATCGTGGAAAGCCCCCCTCACCCTAGCCCTCTCCCCCGAAGACGGGGGCGAGGGGACAAGACGAGGCTATTGCTGGGACGCGCGACGCAGGAGCGTCTTATCCGTGTCGTTCAAATCATCGATGCGTTTGTCGAGGTCGCTCTTCCAGTCTTCGAGACTCTGGATGTCCTTGGCGTAGTCCTGCATGCGGCGGACAAGCTTGAGGTAGTGCTCTTCGTCGGCCCGGCGGGACTCGCCAAAGATCATTCCGTGCGTGTAGGCGAAGTCGAGGAACTCTTCGACGGTGCCGCCGGCAAAGCT
>JANMLE010000364.1:0-8727 GCA_031372385.1 Planctomycetota bacterium
CTCCGTCACTGAATTCTTGGGAGCAAATCGTGGACGCCACTTTCTGGTTGGTTTTGGGAATTCTCATGGTGGTCGTCGGGTCGTCATGGAGCGCCGGCACCGGCGGCAGCAACAGCGGACGGCGACTGAGACGCATCGAGCGGAAGGTCGATCTGATTCTCAAGCATTTGGGACTCGATCTGGATCAGGACGTCAGTCCGCAGGTCATGGAACTCGTGAAGGCGGGGCAGAAGATCCAGGCGATCAAGCTGTATCGAGAGCAGACCGGTGCCGGATTGAAAGAGGCCAAGGACTATGTCGAGGGGCTGTAGCACGAGGCATTGGCAGATTCGGTTGGCTTGAAGGGCGAAGGGTCAGGCAATGAAGTCCCCGTGCGTTGGCCGTTGTCATGCGGCTTTTGATTGGTCAGTATGGCGCGGTCGTTGATCCCTGCGATCCCCAATCTCCAAGGAACCCGTCATGCCGATTGACCCGCTGCTGGCCCAAATGAATGCCTTCGAAATGCGGCCGGAACATTTCGCCTCTTACGTCGGCCTCACGATGGCCTTCCTGTTCCTGGTCTGGCTCACCGATACACATGCCCGACCGCTGGGAACCACCCTCATTCTGTGGGGCCTCTTGGTGGTGATCTTCTCGTGCGGTTACGGATTGATCGGCATTCCCACGATGATGCTGCTCACCCCCGCCCTGATGAAGATCGGCTTCCTGCTCGTGCTGGGCGGTCTGGCCTGGAGTCTGTTGACCGCCTGCCCCAGTCGACCAGAGAAGAAGGAGGCCGACCATGTCTGACAAGACCCGCGGCCTCGTGGTCCTGATCTTGGGAGTCGCGGCCTACTTCGTCGCGTACCCGGAAGACGCCCAGGCCATCACCACGCCGGCGACAACCTTCCTGAGCCTGACCACCGCGGTTTCCCCGTGGCTCTACGGTGTCGTGGCGGTGAGCATCCTCGCCACGGCAATCGTCAAGACCTGGGGCGGGCGAGAAAAGACGTAGGCGCCCGGAACGGACTTCACGATTCGGCTCTCGACGTCATCTCGGCGTGCTCTGAGCAACACCCCGGCGAACAAGCCACACGGACCACGCGATCAGCAGTGACGCGAGCACCGCCGAGATCACGAACACCGCGAAGCCGCCCACGGTCGCGGCCTGGGCATGGCGCGGAAAGAGGCTCGCGAAATCGACGACGCCGATGCGCAGTGCCTCGCGGATGACCGAGACTCCCAACAGGCTGAACACGGCACCCAGCGAGGCCGTCGTCAACCACCGACCATCGAGTCGGCCGGCGCGATAGGAAAGGCTCCAACCTGTGATTTGCAGGACGAGTCCGACAATCGCCAGCACGAAATACGGCAGCGCGAAGCCGCCGAAGACCAGCCGCCGAGACGCCGCATCGACGTCCATCAGATACGCCACTCCAGCCACGAGGGCGACCGCAAGCCCGGTCAGCGACATCAAGGCCAGAGTTCGAGCTTCAATGACGTCGAATTGATCGTCCTCACGCTTCTGGCGATACAACAACTGCCAACCGACGATCGCCGACAGCGTGGCAAACGAACCGCCCAGCCAGACCAGCATCCGCAGAATCAACGTCGTCCAATCGAAAGGCAATCGCCCCGTCGCATAGACGTCGGGCCAGTGGGCTGCGGCATTGCCGAGCAAATGATTCGCGGTCCAACTGTAGCCGACAAACACAAAGCAGGCTGCCGTTCCCAGAGCCACCGTCGAGCGAGCGATGTGCGGCCACCGGGACAGCAGGGAACTCTTGAGCAGATACAGCAGATAAAACGCGACGATCAGGACGGGGACGACCAGCAGCCAGCGCCACCACAGCAACAAATTGGCGGTGTAGAACTCGCGCTGATAAACGATCTGCACGAACAACAGCGGAGCGACACCGGCCGTGATGGCGGCACTCAACAGAAACGGCATCCAATCGCGCAGCGTGGCGGCGAGCGGCTGTTCGGCGCGCGGGATACTCGCGCGACCGGGGAACAGCGTCGCCCACGCCACGTACAGACTCCCCGCCAGGACGTAATGCATGAACGCCTGATGCAGGGCGAATGTCAGCACGTACAGCGTCAGGTAGAAGGCGGTCGGAAACGGAAAGCCGAACGGGAACAGGCGGTCCATTTACGGGGCTCCTTGGGGCGGCTTCCGGTTCTGTTGGAAATCTCCCGGATCAGTACCGGCCTCTTCCAACCATGTCGCAATCTGAGCGAGCGTTGCGGGATCGTTGTCGGTTGGCCACTCCGTTGGCCGTTCACGGCTGGACCAGTTGATGAACTGCACCAGTGCCTCCAATTCGGCCGGCGTCCCGGCAAACGGCGGCATGAACGGCTTGGTGTGCTGCAACTTGGCGAAGTTCATCCGCATCTGGTTCCCGTCCCACGAACCGGTCAGTTCGGCCACGGCGTTGGTTCCGTGCAAGGTGTGGCAGACGCTGCATTGCCGACGATAGACTTTGGCGCCGAGTCGGACCTGGTCGCCGGGATACTGGTCATTGTCCCGCAGTGGATACGGATCGTTGCGGATGCAGCCGACCTCGCGCAGCTCGGCCACATCGTCCGGCTTGATCGCGTTGGAGTAGAGCACGTGCCGGATCGAGTACGGCTTGCGCGACCCCTCCCGCACGAACTCGCCCCCCGCCGTCGCACCGAAGGCCAGCAGCAACAACAGCAGTGCCGTCGCGCCGTTGATGTAGAGGTGTTGCAACACCAGACCCAGGATCGCATAGGCTCCAATCGCCAGCGACGAGGCAATGGCGATGTTCAAGAACAGCATCATCGCGGGGCTTCCCCCCAGCACCCAACTGCGGCTGTCGGCGGGCATCACGGCCAGAAACCACAGACCCAGCCCCGGCATCAACACCATCGGAATGAGCAGATTCGCCGCGCGATTCATCAGCGACAATCGAGCGTCGTGATCCAGGCGAGTCATCCAGTTGATCACCACGCACGCGGTCAGTGCGGCGAGGGTCAACGAGACCACCGTGCGAAACAGCAGGCTGGGCCAGAAGCTCGGATTGAAGAATCCATCGGCCAGGCTGTGCGTCTGCAGCCATCGGCCGGGGGTGAGCTGCCACGACAAGATGCCGTTGATGAAGAACAGACTCAGCCACGCCGCCACGGAATAAATCACCAGCAGCGTCAACGCGGCCTTGTCATTCAACCGGTTGTGATACCGGTAGAAGCAGTAGCCCGAGACGATCTCCAGGCAGAAGAAGGCCCACTCGGTGGCCCACATCCAATGAAAATTGTCGACCATCGCCCCGATCGTCGCGGGACTGACCTGAATCGCGGTGAACCAGATGCCGACTCCCGTCAACACGCCGAGGACAAAGCCGATCAGCACCAGCGCTTTGAAATAGCCCGCGACGAATTGCCGCGCGTGAACGCTGCGCCCCGTCATCGCCAGCCATTGGAAATAACAGAGCAGCATTCCGCCGCCGACGGCAAATTGAGCCAGAAACACATGCACAATGGCCACGGCCGCCAAGACCAGCCCGGGCATTACGGGCCCATAATCGTTCACCGGAAACACGTCCGACATCGCCCGGCACTCCTGAGTTTGTGTTGACGTCCTGTTGAGCGAGAGGAAATCGGCGTTCTCAAAGACTTCGGCTCGTCGTCGTCTTCCGCATATCTTCACTGCACATCTTCTCAGTGTGCCTGATCTGTTTCTAGCCTGCATGCCTCACGGCGTCGTTGGATCGGCATGCGAATTTCGCGGCAGCGCGGCCGTGGCTGAAGCGTCTTCGCGAAGCCCCGGTGCGGGCACATGGCAGCCGACGAAGCTGGAACAAACAATTGACGTGGCCAGGAAGTCCTCGCGACACTTGGGCGAGTGGGTCGGGGCTGACGGTCGAGTAGGGTGTGCGGCTGATTGCCGCAGATTACGGCCGATTCTTCGCGAAATTCAACAGGTTCACATTGTGGACGGTGTTCTCGAACCTGATAGTTGGCGGTGCAACCGGTCCGCAGGAGAGTCGAATATCGCCTTGCCCCTGGAAATCCTAATTGGGCCAGCATCGGTCGAGTGAGTCGAGGACATGAACGCCAGTCAGATCATCCCTGCCATTTACGACTTCCTCACCTCCATTGTGAGGTTCATGTGGGTGCGGCATCGGGTCGTTCTCGACGCACTTTTCTTGGCTGTTACAGTCACCGTTGCCTGGATGTTGTGGAGCGACTCCAGTCCCGATGTCGTGGTGTATGTCGGCCCGCGCGATTCCGCGAGTGCTCGCGCGGGACGGGACGTCGTGGCGGAACTGCGCCGAACGGAGTCACCCAGCGGCGTCCACTATCGCGTGCGAATGGAATACACCACCGGCTTTGAGGACATTCGACAACGCCTCGAGAACTCGGTGGATGGAATCGCAATTGGTTTCCTGAGTGAAGTCGAGAATACGCAGGGCGATGTTGACGGCAAGCGCGGATCACTCAAGGCGTTGTTGCCCCTGGATTGGGACTACTTACATGTCATGTGCCGCATTGACTTCATGCGCGACATTGAACTGAAGACCGGGACAATTCCCAAAAACCTGGATGAGGTCTTGGGCTATCTCGAAAAGAAGAAGCATCGGGTGTTTCTCGGTCCGGCGGGAAGCAATTCGGCCAAGTTGGCGGAGATGGTTCTGGGCCAATACGGGGTCAGCATTGCCTCCAATTCGGCAGCGGGAATTGTGGACTGGGCCGGCATGCGGCAGGCATTCAAGGAAGACATGATTGACGTCGCGTTCTACTGCGGCCCGGTGGGATCGAAGACGATTTTTACGATCGCGGACGAAAGAACGGTGGCATTGATCGGCGTGGGCCCCATCGCGGAGGCACTGGCTCTCCAGCAGAATATGGCCATTGTTCCCGCCAAACTTCCCGAGAACCTTGCTCGGGCCGAGGTTGTTCCGCCTGTCGCCGTTGGTGGGAATCCTGGTGAGGATACGGGTGAAGTGAAGTCTCTGCCCCCGATTCCTTTTTCCCAAAAAGACATGGTGACCATCTCGGTGCGGCGGTACTTGGTCTGTTCGAGTTCGTTGTCCACCGCTGATGCCTACCTCATGGCGCAGGGGGCGAAGAAAGCGTTGGAGGGCGATTACCAGATCGACTTCAAACTCGAACGTCCTCCTTACATTCACGACGTCCAAACGCCTCCGTCACGCCTGCGCCTGCATCCGGGAACGAAGCTCCTCGGCGATAATCAACCTCTGGTGTTATGGCGCGATCCCAGTACGTGGCCGGGTTGGCTCCAACTGGCGGCTCTCGGCTTGGCGCTGACTTTGGGAATTGAAGTGCTGCGACTGGGGCAGCGAAAGCTGGATGAATTCGCGGGGCTTTCCTCTCCCGGCGCGACTCCTGCGAGTCCAGCTGCGACACCGGCCTCACCGACGGGCGATCACGTCTACCTGACGCTCAAACATCGCATCGATTCCTGCGAGGCGGAACTCGATCAGCAATCGTACGTCGAGTCGGACGCCAAACTCGGCGAATGGACTGAGCGGATACGAGCCCTTCGGAAGGAGATTCGAGCCGTCACAGTGCTCACCGATGAGCAGCGAGAAAAGCTCCTCGGCGGCGTGTCGTCTCTGCAAGAGGATCTGATGTTGCTCCAACGCGAATCGTCGCCGACAAACAAACGCAGTCGGGCGAAAGTCGCACCGGTGGCCGCTGCCTCGCCGACTCAACAACACCTGGATCGCACGCGGAATCCTTCTGCAACCGACGACACGGTCGCCGATCCGGATTGATGACGCGCGGGCTGCGTCTTGTATCCCCGTACCCCGCCGGACGCGACTCGTGTCCGCCACAACGTGGAGACTTCTCATGCCTCGGTCCATCACACCGCTTTCCGTCGAAGAACGACTTCACCTCGGCTTGAGCGCCGTCAGCGGCCACATGTACCAGCAGGACAAGATCTGGTCGCGGCACAGTGACGACAAGGTGGACATCGCCGCCACGCTGGCCCGCATCCTGCGCACGCTCAGCAAGGCTCTGCCGCTGAAGCAGCCGCTGACCGCGCTGTCGATCGGTTCCAGCAACGAGCCGCATTTCCGCATCCTGGAGTCGGCCTGTCGCGGCGGGCTGTATCTGCTCGACATTGAGGACGCCGCCCTGGGCGTGATCGAGGAACGCATCCAGCGTCAGAACACGCGGCAGGTCCGACCGATCCGCGGCGACTACCGCGAAATCCTCTGCAACGCGGAATCGGTTGAGCGCTTTCGCGAGCAGCAACTCGCTGGCCAGAGGCTGACGCTGATCACGTTGCACCACTCGCTCTACTACAGTTCCCAATCGTGCTGGCACGAACTGCTGGCGAATCTGTATCAGCACCTGCTGGCCGAGGCTCCCGAACCCGGACCTTGCGCAGCCATCCATGCCGTGCTGATGGCCAGTCACAGCGACGACCCGACGTGTACAACCTGGCTCTACAACCATTTCGCCGACCGGTTCTTCCACTGCCACAACGATCAAGACCTGCCAGCGAGTGCCGCCGACCTGCGGGACGATCCCCGGTTTACCGACGCCCAAATCCTGACCAAGTCCAGCCGAGTCGAATTCTTCGTGGACGACTTCGAGTGTTACATGGCCGTGGTCTGGATGATCCTGTTGCACCCGGCCGTCCACCAGTTTTCGGAAGAGCAACAGAGCGAAGTGATCGAGTGGGTCTACGGCAACCTCTGGAGTCGCGGCCTCCCACTGGTCCAGATCCAAGACCACGCCGTCATCTACCGCGGCACGGGCTTCGCGGGACTGATCTGAGCGGCGGGGTGGATCGATAAGGTAGGACAAGCCGGTTGGTGCGAGGCACTGGCGGTCGTGTGCTGCTGTCGGAGGTGCCAATCATCGCGATCGAACTACGGAAGTCGCACACTGGAAATGAGCGTTTGAACCCAGGACACGAATCGATTTGCCAGAGGTTTGTCGTTGAGCAGGCAGCGCTTTTCAAAGGCGGTTCCGAAGGACATGCCAGGTTCCTCCTGCCACGCCAGCCAGGTTTCAATCACGGCCTTCTTGAAATACTTCTCGGGGAACAGCGCCCCGTGGTCCGCTTTCGCTTCGCGCGATGCCTGTTCGGCAAACGGCGCGATCCGATCGCCATCGGCAATCAACTCCCGGAGAAAATCTTCAATGCTGCCGTCGCGATGATTGTCGGGCATCAACCAGATGCCAATCGGCGTGTTGGTCTTGGAATGCCGGCCCACGAAGCCATCAACCCGGATCTCGTCGGTTGCTTCGATCAGGGTCGGCGCCTTTAGCAGACGGTCACGAATGGCCTGCCATGTCCCCGTCAGATTCCATTGGGTAAAGGCCGGGTCATCCGCGTCGAAGACATAGCCAATCGCGGCATCGTTGGGTTTTCGAATTCGCTGCGACAAATCATCCAGTAATTCCGACTTGCTCCCCGACGAGCCCTCAGTCGGCTTGACGACCGACACGACGACCTGCACATCCGTCGGGTTCGCCGGCTTCTGATCACCATCCTGTGCGAACACTCCATGACTCTTCAGCAACTGGAGAACCACGTACTTGTCCGTCTTCCCCTCGACGAACAGATGCGGCAGGTGATCCAACGGCATCACCGCACCTCAATTTCGTGCGCGACCACAACGGAGAGTTCGTCGCCGCCGTAACGCACCGCCTCATCCATCCGGCGATCAATCGAGAACAACGCCACCTCGTCACGCAAAGTCTCTTCTTGGTCGCAGGCCGCTTCCAAGGCACGAATGCAATCGAGACTGTGCGTCGTCGCGAAGACCTGAACGTCAAGTTCGACAGCCGCCTTGATCACCATCCGCCACATGTCGGAGAGCTTCGAATAATGCAGGCCAGTGTCGATTTCATCAATGAATAATCGTCCAAAATGGGTTACTCCCAAGGCGGCACCAAGCGACAACAACCGCGAGACACCCTCACCGAAACTGGCCAATGACCGCCGTTGTTTACTGATGTCCAGCAACACGTCCGCTCGATTGTCTGGGGCAGCGTGACTTTCTGGCAGGAAGACGATGCCATCGAGTTCTGGAAGCACGACCTGAACTGCGGCAATCGCTCGGGATTCTTGAGAGTTGTTGAGAAGGGTTGCCCAGTATGTCTTGAGCAACTCAGGGGCAAGACTTCGCGTCGAGATGTAGCAGCAAGACTGTTCTTCGGATTGCTTTGCCATGCCTCTACCATCACCGTCGAGGAATTGAAACCGGTCAAGCTCCAAGAATCCTTCACGTGTCAGCAATCTTGTCGACAATGATTCGCGCCCGCCGGAAAAATGCGACACAGTAACCCGGTCACGTGGGTCACCAGCGTTTAGCGCTGCGAATGCTGGTATTGCAGAACCAACGATGGGAGTCTCGGCATATTTCTTCAAGCCTGCATTTGTCGTCAATAAGAGGGACAGATGACCAAAGTCAGTCGATTCCAAATCAAAACGGCGTTCCAAATGGTTCTCGCTCGCTCTCGTTCCGAAAAGGCTCGGAAGTCGCGCTACCAACGCCGTTTGTCGATTTCTGATCCGGTCTTCAACTAACGCCGTGTCACCGCGTTCATCCAGTACGAACGCAACTGCCGTTTGATCACCGCGCCGCGACAGGATGTACGCCGCTTCCAACACCGACGTCTTGCCGCAGTTGTTGTCGCCGACGAGCAGGTTGACGCGGGCGAGGCCGTCGAGTTTGTAATTCTCGAAGCTGCGGTAGTTTTCGATGGTCAGGTCGCGAAGCAGCACGGCAGTGGTTCCAA
>JANMLE010000377.1:0-6972 GCA_031372385.1 Planctomycetota bacterium
GCCCCAAAGGCTCACGCTAAGTTAGCTCTTGAACTTGGATCGGGTTGCAGCTTCTGGACGATCCCTTTGAGAATCGACGAGGACGAATCATGACAAGTCTGGCGGCAGAAGTGGATCGAGTCTTGAACCGGCTGGATCCCGTCACGAGTGAACTGTTCGACCGGGCGGTGCGGGACGCCATCGCACTCGCCGAACGAATCGCACCGGCGGAACCACCGGCCGTCGATGCGATGGGGTATCCGCTCGGATATTTTGAGGAAAACTTCGGCGCGTTGGCGGGACAGCCGTTTGATGAGCCTGACGACCCGCCTCCACAAGCTCGCGAGGACTGGTGATGAAATACCTCCTCAATACGAACGTCTGGATTTAATGCTTGAAGAACCCGGTTGGCGTTGCGGCTCAACGGATCAAAAACACGACCAAGAAGACAAGGGACGCAAATCATGACGGCACTCGCCATTGAAGTGGATCGCGTCCTCAATCGGCTCAGTTCGCCTGCACGCGAGGAGCTTGAAGATGTTGTTCGGGCAGCACTGACACACGCGGAGCGGAAGGCGGCTTGGGATGGAGTTCCCAAGGACGCAAGGGGATATCCGGTAGGGTACTTTGAGGAGACGGCGGGTTGTTTTGCCAACGAACCGTTCGATGAACCTGAAGAACTTCCGCTTCCTCCCGCGAAGACATGGTGATGCGATACCTGCTCGATACCAACGCTTGGATTCACTACTTCAAACACGCAAACGGTTCGGTCGCCAATCGTCTGCGAACGATCGACAAGGATGACATCGTCCTCTGTTCGGTGGTCTGGGCGGAATTGCTGCATGGTGCGACCAAGTACGAGCGGCGCGACCGGCGAGTGGCGATGCTCTACAAGGTGCTTGGACCGTTTGATGATCTGGCCTTCGACCTGTCTGCGGCCAGTTGTTACGCAGATGTGCGAGACACGCTCGAACGGCGCGGCGAAGTCATCGGCCCCTACGACCTTCAAATCGCCGCTATCGCGCTGGTCCACGACCTGACCGTCGTCACGAACAACGGCGAGTTTCGCCGCGTGGACGGATTGAGGGTCGAAGATTGGTCGGTGGTGTGACATCGTTTGGTCTTCGTTTCGAAGTCTCTTCAGCGTCATTTGGTCTCAGCCCACACTGCGGTCGACTCGGGTCTACGGTCTGTGTGAGCGGGTCAGTCCGAGGATGCCTTCGTCTTGGCTCGTTCTTCGACTCGTTTGGAAAATTCGTCCAGCGGCTTCAAGTCGTACGGTGGCATCTTTCCCACAATCTGATTGAGTTCCGCAAACATCTCACGTATTTCGTCCGCGTCAAATTCGCCACGATGGACAAAGATCTCATAGACCGTTCTCACTCCTCCGCACCCAATCGACATCGATCCGAACCATCGACTCCTTTCGCAGTGCGTTGCCGCGAGCCAGACATGCTTGTGTTCTGGGTTGGAGACGGTATCGGCCCAGCGCGAGCGATCCGTCTCAATCACTTGATCGACGACCTTTCGAGTCGACAGCCATTTTTCGTTTCTATGTCGATCACATAACAGGCATTGGCTCTCCACATACCGCATGGGTCCGAAGCGTTCGGCGAAAGTGTCCGTGCGAATCCACACCAGCAGCGCCGCCGCCAACAGTGCAAACACCAGCACGAGCGGTAGTCGCCATCTCTTCATTGCATCACTCCACGGCCAGCGTCACCGCCGCAGAGGTGGCCTCAACTTTGGCGGCACCCGCCATGCCGTCGGCTTTGGCGGTGAGGTTGGCTACGCTTGCAGCCGCAGCGTCGGCGGTGGCGGTGAGTTTGATGTCGATGGACGTTTGGCCAGCCGGGATCGTCGCCGGGGCGGGAGCGGCGGTGACTCCGGCGGGGAGGTTTTGCAATGTGACATTGACCGGGCCAGCAAACGCGGGGTTGCGTTCGATGATGGCCTTGATGACCAGTTCACCGCTCTTGGCGATCTTGCCGCCGGCCGGGTCCAGCTTGATGGTCATCGGCGGGTTCAGCTTCAGTCGCAGGGCCAGTCCCTGGACCGCGGTCTTGTCCCCCTGTTTCAGGGTTCCGGTCAGCCCCGCCGTGAAGTCGCCCAGCGCCGCCTGATTGTTGGCCGAAATGGTGATCTCGGCTTCGGTCTGGCCCTTGTCGATGTTCTTGACGGCGATGGTCACACCGGCGGGAACTCCGTTTTGCGGCGGCGCGATCGCGACCACGACCGCTTCTTCAAACCCGGCCGCCCGCGTGCCGATCAGCTTCACTTTGGCGGACAGATCCTTGCCGAAGACCACTTCACTCGGTTCCACGCGCCAGGTGAATCCCGGTGCCGGAGCCGCCGCTGCGGCGACGTATCCGCCGAGTTGCGCCGGTGCCCACCGCATGTTGCCGTTGCGGGTTTTCAGGAGTCCGCCGATCTCCGCCGGGATCACGATGTCGGCATCGCCAATACGGGCCGTGCCGATGATCCGGATGCCGAACAGTTCGCCCGGCGCGAAACTGGCGGGAGCCTGCAGCGTCATCACCGCATCGTTGCGACCGGTGCCGATCACCGATTTGCTCACCGTCACACCGGGCGGCAGATTGGTCGCGCTCAATTCAATCGGGCCGGCATGTCCGGTTCGCACTGCAGTGACAGTTGCCATGACCGCTCCACCCGCCGGGATGTTGAAGTTGTCGAGCGACGCGGCCAGTGAGAACTGCGGCGGGTTCGCAACGACCGCGATGCGGTAGGCGTGCTCACTGCCGCCGCGGCGATTGAGATCCTCCACAACCAACACATAGTCTCCATCGGCCGGAGCCTTGAAGGCGACTGTTCCCTCGCTGGTGCCGGTGTCTTCGGCGGCGACAACCTGCCCACCGTCCTTGTTCAAGATCTTAAAGTTCAAATCCGACGGCGATCCCTGTTGTCGGGTGATTCCGATGTAGGTGGCGGACTGGTCCTTCTTCGCCGTGAAAATAAACCGGTCGACGTCACCGGGTTGATCGAGACGCCCGTTGATGTCGTGCCCGAATTCAACGCGGTTCGCCTGTTCGGCGGCGTTGTTCGGCTCCTGTTCCACGAACTGCGGAGTGCTGGTGATGGCGACCGTGCTGAAGCCGCTGGCTCCGCCGGGCCGCTTGACGCTGACATGCCGCCAATCCGCCAATTGATCGGCGGCGATCGTCACGGGAACCGGAGCCAAGCCGTCGACATTGAATCCGGCCAGCGTGACGTTGGCCGTGGTGCCGCGCTGCACTGCCAGCGGATACGCGACCGTGGCGATGGGAAAGTCGCCGATCCGCAGTCGATATGCCCCGGTGCCGTATTTGATGTCCCGCAGTTCGACAACATACTCACCCGCGTCCTTGAACGTGTGCGTCAACGACGCATCGCCATTCAGTCCGGGAGTGTCGTCGTTGAACGCCAGTTCGCGCCCCTTCGCGTCGAGCAACCGGATCATCGGGTCCAGCGTGGAACCGATTCGCCGGGCCAGCACTTCGATCGAAAGGCGCTGTCCGGCTTGGGCCGGGAACTTGAAGAATTGCCAACCGAGATTCGGCACGGCTCCATCAACCGCCGACGGGACCGACACCACCTGCGCCGCGGCCAGACTCGTGTTGCTGCTGACACTCGCGATGGATGGCAGGTCGTCCACGATCAGGAATCGCAGCGGCGAAACCCCCTTGTCCGTCACCACACGCATACCATGAATGCCGCACGGCGTGTCGGCGGGGATGCTCAGTTTGAACGTCACCTGCGCGGGGTTCTCACCATTCTTGTCGATCCCCTCAGCCAGGCTGGCTTCACAGGGAAACGAAGTCCACAGCTTCTTGGCGAGGGCCAGGTTTCCGCCGTTTACTTGCAGAGTGCTCGTCGCGCCGGGCACAACGGCACCGGGGGAAACACTGTTGGCCGCCGGCTCCTGACCCTGTGAAACAGCCGGCAGCGCGGTCAACAGAAAGCCGCAGGACAACACCAGTAACTGGTGGAGAACTCGACGCATCATGGGTGGTGGCTCCCGTGGGCAGGAAACAGGCGGGCAGGGGGGTGAGGCAGTGGACTCATCGGGCGAGGCTGATGGGCGCATGATAGGGAGCCGCGCGGGGAGGCGTCAATTTGGATGGGACGATTGTTGAAAATGGTTCCGGATTTCGTCGGAGACAGGAGCTCGAAAAACGCAACGGCGTGAAGTAGGAAGCAGTCCGTGCTTTCCACTTCACGCCGTCGTGTGAGATCCCGAGATGAAATCACGACAAAGGGTCGATCCCACTCCCGGATTTCATTCGTGCCGATTCACGTCGATTCGCGGGCAACTCTCTTCTCGCGGGTACCGCTCCTCGCACCGTCACTTCTTGTCGGTCTTGGGTTCGGGCGTACTTGCGGGTTTGGCGCTGTCCGTGGAATCCTTGGGTTTCTTCGCGTTCTTGGCCGCATCCACCAGGCTGCTCAGAACCTTCCGCTGATCGTCGTTCAGCACGGCTTCGACTTCCTGATCCCGCTTGGCCTTGATCGCGGCAAATTGCTTTTCCAAGGCATCCAGTTGGTCATCGTATTTGGCTTGGAGTCCGTAGATTTTTGTCTTCTGCGGCTCAGTCAGGTTGAGCTTGCCGTAATTGGACGGCAGGCGGCCTTTCTTCGCACCATCGGCTTTCGGGTCGGCCTTGTCGGCTGGCGTGGCTTTGGAAGTGGCAGGCCTGGATCCTTCCTGGGCCAGCCCGATCAGTGAACAACAAGCGAAGAGTGCGAGCGTTCCGGTCAACAAACAAGTCTTCATCATTGGTCCTTTCTGCGGGACAAGATTCGGTGTGGCGGATCGCGAAAAACAGACGCGCCACGCGCTGCGGCGTGGCAACGATGCGCACGCCGCATTTAATCTGATGTGCCGTGAGTTGTTTTGCAATCGTCCGGCGCGGGTGCAGCCAATAAATTTTTCCCCGGTTGTCGATGTGTGCGCGAGCCGTCGTTTGATGTGTGGATCTTCCTCGACTGCATGACCAAGGATGACGGTTCCAACAAAAGTCGTGCTCACGTCCTTTCTGGACTCTTGCCGGAATCGTCACGATTCCGTTCTTCCGTCCTGAAACGGCCGGTCGACAAGTTCCGGCAGAATTCCACGTCGGGTTGGACAGCGGTTGGACGTGCGACGTCGTCGCCAATCCTCCCTTCAGCGACAAAAGCTGGAGCAACGGCGTCGATGTGCAGAACGATCCCCACGAGCGGTTCCAGCACTTCGGCACGCCACCGAGTAAGCAAGGCGATCATGCCTACCTGCTGCACATCGTCCGCTCGCTGAAGAGCACTGGCAAAGGGGCCTGCATTCTTCCGCACGGCGTGCTGTTTCGAGGCAATGCCGAAGCGGTCATCCGCAAGAACTTGCTCCAGCGAGGCTACATCAAAGCGATCATCGGACTTCCCGCGAACTTGTTCTACGGCACGGGCATCCCGGCCTGCATCATCGTCGTGGACAAGGAGCACGCGACAGCTCGCAAGGGGATCTTCATGATCGACGCCAGTCAGGGCTTCGTGAAGGACGGCAACAAGAACCGGCTGCGGGATCAGGACATCCACAAGATCGTCGATGCCTTCACGCGGCTGGCCGAGATCGACAAATTCTCGCGGATGGTGCCGCTGGCGGAGATCAGCGATCCGAAGAACGACTTCAATCTCAACCTGCCGCGTTACATCGACAGCACCGAACCGGAAGACCTGCAAGACATCGACGCGCATCTGCGCGGCGGCATTCCCCTCCCCGACATTGACGACTTGGCCAGGTATTGGGACGTCTTCCCCGATGTTCGGAAGGCCCTGTTCAAGAAAGGCGAACGAGCAGGCTATTGCCAGCTCCGAGTCCCGGCCGCCGACATCAAGGCCGCCATCTTCGGCCATTCCGAGTTCACCACGTTCAACGAATCGGTGACAGCGATCTTCGCCCAGTGGAAGAAGACCAGCACGCCGCTGTTGAAGGCGATCGCGGTGGGCGGCAAGCCCAAGGCGCTGATCGAAACGCTGTCCGAGAGTCTGCTGGAAGCGTTTCAAGCCGCCCGACTGGTCGATCCCTACGACGTCTATCAGCACCTGATGACCTACTGGTCCGAGACGATGCAGGACGACGTGTACCTGATCGTCGGCGATGGCTGGCAGGTGGCGGCTCAGCCGCGTCAGATCGTCCCGGAGAAGGAGGGCAAGACCAAAGAGAAGCCCGACTTCACGCTCGGCAAGCAGAAGTTCAAGGCCGAACTGATCCCGCCCGCGCTGGTGATTGCCCGCTACTTCCAAGCCGAGCAATCGGCGCTGGAGTCGCTCGAAGTCGAAGCGGCGGCGCTCGCACAGAAGCTGGAAGAACTGCAAGAAGAACACACCGGCGAGGAAGGTCTGCTGGAAGAAGCCAAGACCGATGCAGGCAAGCTCACCAAGGCCAGCATCAGCGCCCGGCTGAGGGAAATCGCATCCGACAGATCAGACCGATCCGTCCGATCCGACAGATCCAACCGATCGGACGGATCAGTCGGATCGGACCGATCCAACCAATCCACCAGATCCGACCGATCCGACCGATCTGTCCGATCCGAAGCCCCCGAAGAACCAGACGAACAATCCATGCTGGAAAGCTACCTAACCCTGATCGACCTGGAAGCCGCGACCAGTGCGAAAATCAAAGCGGCCCAGGCCGCGTTGATCACCAAGGTCGCGGCGCAGTACGGCAAGCTGACCGAGTCCGAGATCAAGACGTTGGTCGTGGACGACAAGTGGCTGGCGCGACTGGCCGCCGATGTGCAGAGCGAACTGGATCGGGTCTCGCAGTCGCTGACCGGCCGCGTCCGACAACTCGCCGAGCGTTATGCGTCCCCGCTGCCGAGCCTGACCGAGCAGGTCGAGTCCCTGTCCGCCCGCGTCGCCGAGCACCTCCAGAAGATGGGGGCGGTATGGAACTGAAACCGGGATACAAGCAGACGGACGTGGGCGTGATCCCGATCGATTGGGACGTCAAACGCCTAC